>JBDNIR010000003.1:0-4252 GCA_041688195.1 Marinobacter sp. | reverse complement strand
GGAGAAAACGATGAAAATCGGCGAAATATCGAGAATGACCGGTATACCGGTGGAGACCGTGCGTTATTATGAAAAGATCGGGTTACTTCCAGAGCCCGCCAGGGAGGCCAGCGGCTACCGGCGCTATCAACAGCACCATGTGGAGCGGCTGCTGTTTGTCAAACGTTGTCGCAATCTGGACATGGCCCAGGATGAGATACGTGAACTGGTCCGGCTGGCAGAACAACCCGGCGCCGACTGCAGCGAAGTAGACGCGCTGGTGGCAAGGCATCTCAGCCATGTTCGCGAGCGGCGCCAAGAGCTCACCCAACTTGAGGAAACCCTGGAGCGGTTGCAACAGGCCTGCTTTGAAAACCGCACCATCAGCGAATGCGGCATCCTGGACGGGCTGACTACCGGTCTGAAACACGAGCCCGTTGCTGCCAGCCATAATCATATTCCCGGCAGCCATGGTAAGCGCTAGCGTCTTCCCGGAAGCGCCCCGGGGAAGAAAATTAAAGACCGTTGACTCTCTAGTAGCTACAGGGTTTTAAATAGGCATCATCTAATCTAAGAGGTGTCTATGGCCAACTGTTGTTCCCCTCCTGAACCGAAGTCTTCTGCTCCAGGCTTTCGCAAAGCTTTGTGGATTGCGCTCTGGGTTAACCTCGCGATGTTTCTGATAGAGGGCCTGGCGAGTCTGCAATCCGGATCTGTCGCGTTGATGGCTGACGCCATCGACTTTTTTGGCGACAGTGCCAACTACATACTCTCTCTCAGTGTGCTGTCCCTGGGCATGCTCTGGCGCGGACGAGCCGCCATGGTGAAAGGCATAACCATGACGTTGTTCGGCATTGCTGTACTGGCCAGCGCAGCCTGGGTTCTTCAGAGTGGCGCTACGCCCGAACCACTTACAATGGGCGTGGTCGGACTTGTAGCGCTTATCGCCAATGTTGTAGTGGCAATGTTGTTATTCCGCTTCCGTGAAGGCGACTCCGACATGCGCTCGGTCTGGTTATGCAGTCGTAACGATGCCATTAGCAACGTAGCCGTTATGGTCGCGGCATTGGGTGTTTTCGGCACCGGAACCGCCTGGCCAGACCTGGCCGTTGCTTCCATTATGGGCGGCCTTGCCATCACCTCTGGTATCAGTGTGGTGCGACATGCCCGCAGCGATATAGCCCAGGCCAGTCCCGTGGCTCAGTAAGCGGGACAGCCGATCAGCCTGCAGGCAGTAAAACCTGGGGATGTTTGCAGAATTACCCGATAGAATGGATACTTCTGCTGCGCCAACAGAGCGTCAGACGCCCCGTAAACAAGTACTCCGGTGATTGAATGTTCTCGCTAGAAATACTGCTACCCTACGACTTCTCGCCGCTGACGGTGATTTTCTTCATTACCGTCCTCGGGCTGTATGTTACGGCGTTGAGATTAATGCCGGCGGACGAGCGGCCCGGCGCTTTGCGCATCTTCACCTTTCTGCTGGGGCTCGGCATCTGTTATGCCGTCATGCAGACCGTCTTTGATTACTATTCCCAGTACATGTTTTTTGTCCATCGGGGCCAGCATCTGATTCTGCATCATCTGGGACCATTCCTGATGGCGCTGGCGAACCCGTTGCCGATTATCCGCTTCTGGAATCGTCAGATTCCCGAGCGTGTCCGCCCCTCACTGGCACCCTTTGGCTGGATTTACCGAGCGTTTCAGCAACCCTTCATTGCCGCTTTTCTGTTTGTCGGTCTGATCTACTTCTGGCTGTGGCCGAGTATTCACTTTGACGCAATGCTCAGCCGCGACCTGTACTGGATCATGAACTGGAGCATGCTGCTGGACGGGATGCTGTTCTGGTGGCTGATCTTTGATCCGCGCTCACCGGCCCGGTCAGACGCTGTTGGCTATGGCAAGCGCATGCTGATGCTGGCCCTGGTGGCCCTACCCCAGATGTTTCTTGGCGCCTGGATCGTCTTCAACCGGGGCATGGTCTATGACGTTTACGAGGTTTGTGGCCGCGCATGGCCCATGTCGCCGGAGACTGACCAACTGATTGGTGGTTTCATTACCTGGGTACCCTCCGCGATGATGAGCATCCTCGGAATTCTGATCATACTCAGGCGAGCGATGCACGAAGACAGCAAGCTGACCGGCAAACGTGACTGGAAACCACAGGAGTCTCACCAATGAGATCAACCGCCATTACGCATTGGAAAAAAGTCATGCCACGGGTGGCTGTTGCGCTTTTGTTGTTGCTGCTTGCAGGCTGCTTCTCCAACGATGAACAGTGGCATGCCAAAGACATTAGCAGCCTGATGCCGGATCTGCAGTTCGACCTTATCGGAAGTAACGGACAGGCCGTGAATGCAGAAGATCTCAGCGGCGAAGTCAGGCTGGTATTTTTCGGCTTCACCCACTGTCCTGACGTCTGCCCCACCACTATGGTGCAGCTCAAGCAAGCTATTGAGCAAATGCCAAACGAGTTGCAGAAAGATGTCCGTATTGTCTTTGTCAGCGTTGACCCGAAACGGGATACACCGGAGCAACTGGCTTCCTACGAATCGTTCTTCGGTGATCGTGTGAGGGCGCTGACAGGCGAAGAGCCGCAGCTACGGGAGCTGGCCAAGCGGTATCGCACCACGTTTGGTTATGGCACGCCGGATGAGAATGGCCACTATGATGTTTCTCACAGTTCCGCCGTTTACGTTTTCGATCAGCGAGGCAAAGCCAGGTTATTGATTCGCGACGGCCTGCCCACCGCCGAAATCCGCGAAGATCTGATCACACTGGCGACTCAGGCGCCGGGTTAATCTCCTAGCGGGCAAGAACCCACGACACCATCACCGGGATATAAATCAGCGCAAAAAGGGTGCTCAGCAGCGTAGTGCCGGCCGCTTGCCGTGGCGATGCGTCCAGCAGTGTTGCAATGACTACGGTATTCGCAGCCATCGGCGTAATAGACACCAGGAACAAGGCCTGGTACACCGCCATGTCGTAGATATGGAATAACCAACTATCCAGCCACCACAGCAAAAGGGCTGACGCCGGCCAGACCACGAACTTGCCGAAGAACGCCAGACTGGTAAAGCGAATATTACCCGCCAATCCCCGAAAGCTGAGGATGCCCATGCCGATGATCATCATGCCAAAAATGCTGTAGGCGCCCCGCAAATTATCAAACAGCGGCGTCAGTACATCCGGAACAGTAACGCCCGAAAGATTCAATGTAACGGCCAGTGCAAACGCATAAATGGAAGGCAGTCGAACCACTCGGCGCAGGCATTCAGGCGCTCCGTACCGGCCCCGGGCAGCCAGATAGAAACCTACGGAATTTTCATACAGCGTGGTTCCCAACATACAGACGATATAGATGCCCACACCCTGCTCGCCAAACAGCAATAGTGCCACTGGAATGCCAAAATAGCCGGTATTACCAGTGCCCGCAGCCAGGGGCAGAATACTGGCGCTACCGTCGCTCAGCAATCGCTGGCCAATCAACAAATGAGCCACACCGATGACGGTTGAGAGGACAAAAGTAAGCAACGGCAACAGCACAACTTCCGTCGACAGGGGTGCCTTCATAACACCGTAAAAGATCACCGAGGGCGTGACGATGTACAGCATGATGCCAGCGATATGCCGACCACTTGCTTCCAGATAACGTCCGGCAATCCAACCCAGGACGACGGTGATATACAACGGGATCAACTTGAACAACAGGGCCAGCGCCGCTGTCATGACTACTCCTGGAGAAATCTGTCAGAGATGCGCGGAGTCTATCACGTGCGTTACGTCGGGCGGCTCACCGCTGAAAAATACTCTGCCTGAAACAAGATAGATTCAGGTAATCTGCAGTAGCCGTATTAGCTGGATTTCATTTTTCGAGGGCAATAAGTCGGCGAGGGTGTAGCCATTCAGGGTCTCAAAAAAGGCGCTCAGTGCCTCTGATAAAGCGCCCTTGAGCCCGCAGACGGGGGTAATGGCGCACCGGTTGTCCGGGGAAAAGCACTCCACCAGATTCAGGTCCTGTTCGGTTTCCCGAACCAGCACACCGATGTTGATTTCCGCAGGCGCCAGCCGCAGCCGCATGCCTCCGTTTTTGCCACGGGTCGTCGCGATATACCCCAGGTGATTGAGCTGGTGCACCACCTTCATCAGATGATTTTTTGATATATCGTAGCTGTCCGCAATGTCCTGAATGGTCGCTAGCGACTCACCTTTTACCGCCAAGTACATCAGAACACGGAGTGAGTAGTCGGTATATCGCGTAATGTGCATCCAG
>JBDNIR010000111.1:0-7384 GCA_041688195.1 Marinobacter sp. | reverse complement strand
TGGTATTTTGAAGGCTTTGAAGTTAATAGAAAAACGGTGGGCTGGCAGAGTGGCTTAATGCAGCGGTCTTGAAAACCGCCGTACGTTAGTAGCGTACCCGGGGTTCGAATCCCTGGCCCACCGCCACTTTTCAACTCTCTCCTCAATACTCGCCATAAACAGCCCATAAGTTTTTCCAGCTCCCGCTCCCAAATTCAGCACCCAACATCGCGGTATATTTACGCTGAGGTTACTTGATTAGTTCTTTTTAATCCAGGGGGTTACCTTTATGCCTCTGACCCCAACGACGTCGCCCGCCCGGCTCGGGCCGCCAAAACCTCCGGATTATTATCGGGTACTGTCCAGCCCTGTAGATTCTCTTCAATCAGCGAGACCAGCGCTTCGATATGACCGGGGCTTGCATTCAGCGCCGGGATGTAGTTAAACGCCTTGCCCCCCGCTGCCATGAAGTAGTCCCGGTTTTCTTCGTCGATCTCCTCAAGGGTTTCCAGACAGTCGGACGAAAACCCGGGGCAGAACACATCGATGGAAGCCACACCTTCACCAGGAAGGCTCTGGAGCGTTTTGTCAGTGTAGGGCTGCAACCACTCCTCTCGGCCAAAACGAGACTGGAAGGTAGTCATGTACTGATCTTTGGTCAGGCCTAGCCGTTCTGCAAGCAATCGTGACGTTTTGTGGCATTCACAGTGGTAAGGATCGCCGCGCATCAAGTATTTCAGGGGCACGCCGTGGAAGGAAAGGATGAGCTTTTCCTGGCGCCCGTTGTTGCTCCAGTAGTCGTCAATATGGCGAGCCATGGCTTCGATGTAAGGCGGATAGTCCGGGTAATGGCTGATAAAGCGAAAATCCGGCAACCAGCGTCGCTTGACAAAATCACTGGCAATGGCGTCAAACGTTGAAGCCGAAGTAGAACCAGAATATTGCGGGTACAGGGGCAAGACCAGCAATTGACGAACGCCCTGGCTTTGCAATTCATCCAATACGCTGGATATGGAAGGGTTCCCGTACCGCATGGCAAAAGCAACGACAACGTTCTGGCCATACTTGGCATGGAGACTCTTGCGAATTTCCTCACATTGGTTAGCTGTGTGGATAAGCAGTGGGGACCCTTGCTGTTCCCACACTTTGCTGTAGGCCTTTGCGGAGCGTGAGGGCCGGATTCTCAGAATGACACCATGAAGGATGAGCCACCAAAGTAGCCGCGGAAGTTCGACAACTCTGGGGTCTGCCAGAAATTCGCCGAGATAGCGTCTCAGCGCAGGCGCAGTGGGGGCATCCGGAGTGCCCAGGTTGGTCACCAGAATGCCGAGCTTTTCGGCCTGGTTGTGACGAAAACCGTTCTCACCTTTGTATTGCATATCCTGATGTCACCTAACGTTTTTGGAAGTGGCTGTAATAATCCTGGAATTCAAGCCCAAGCATTTACGAAGCGAATGCAGAGCGGGATGAGTCAGTTTGGTTGAAAGGGCATATTGGATTCAGGTATGCAATTTACACCATGCCCGATAAGTACTCAGGAAGACTTCGCCGGTCAGGGCCTGGAGAAAGGTGCTGTTGTCCAGCCGGTCCATCACCGGCCCCTTGACCTCGGACAGGTGCAGCCGGATACCGGCATCGTTGAGCCGGCCGTTAATCGCCTCAAGGCTATCGAGTGCCGAGGCATCAATGTAGTTTACGGCCGGACACATCAAGACGAAATCTGTTAGCTGTGGTTGCTCAAGAATTAATGTATAGATGCGATCTTCGAGATACCGGGCATTAACAAAATAAAGGCTTTCGTCCACCCGGAGAATCATCAGGTGGGGGTCGGTCTCTGTCTTGTAGCGATGAATGTTCCGAAAGTGCTCGCTACCATAAATCCGTCCCACGAGCGCGCTGTGAGGTCGGCTGGTGCGCCAGAGGTAGAGAATCAGCGAGAGCGCAATGCCGGTCAGAATGCCTGCGGTTACCCCAATCAAAAGGGTAACGGCAAGGGTGCCTACAAGGGCGGCGCCATCATGCTTTGAGTACTTCCAGGTTTGTTGAATTGCCCTGAAATCCACCAGCGTGAGAACAGCAATAATGACGGTGGCGCCAAGAATGGCATGGGGCAGGTAATAGAATAGTGAGGTGAAGAAAATCGTTACCAGACCGATGCAGATTGCCGTCAGGGCACCAGCCGCGGGTGTGCGGGCACCGGCGTCAAAATTGACAATAGATCGTGAAAAGCCACCGGCAACTGCAAATCCACCGGACAGGGCAGAGGCGATATTGGCGGCACCGAGCCCGAGCAACTCCTGATCCGGGCTGATCCTTTCCTTGCGTCGCGCGGCGAGTTTATGGGCCAGGGAAACTGACTCAACAAACGTCACAATGCTGATCAGAAATGCGGGTACCAACAGAGCCTGCAATAATGCGAGTGATCCGCCGGGTATGCCCAAAGCTGACAGACCTGAGGGTACATCTCCGACCACTGAAAGCCCCTGCTCGTCCAGATGCATTGTTGCGACCAGGCTGGTGGCGACGACCACCGCAATGATAGGGCCTGATCTCACAAGCATGCCCGAAATTCGCGCCTCGATACCAAGCCTGGAGAGGCCAAGGGCAAGGTAGTGTCGCACCAGATAGAGGAAGACAAGAGCTAACAAACCCACCAGAAGGGTTGGAGCGTGAACAGATCCGCTGGATAACCAGAAGGACTGCGCGAGTTCAATCAGGTTATCGCCCGACATGTCGATGCCGAAAATATGCCTCAGCTGGCTGGCAGCAATCAACAAGCCAGAGGCCGTGATGAAGCCGGAAATCACCGGATGGCTGATAAAGTTGGACAAAAAGCCCAGCCTTAACAGTCCCATGACTAGCAGCATAAGGCCGGAAACCAGTGCCAGGGCCACTGAGGCGACGGCATAACCAGCAGTGCCCGCTTCGGCAATATCACCAACGGCCGCCGCACTCATCAGGGAAATCAGCGCAACTGGCCCCACGGCCAGCGTACTGCCGGTACCAAAAATGGCATAGGCCATTGCAGGTAAGATGCTTGCGTAGAGGCCCGCCTCGGGAGGTAAGCCGGCTAACAGGGCGAAAGCCAGCGACTGGGGGATAACCAGGATGGTGACGATGATCGCCGCTGATGCGTCACTCACCAGCAGTTTTCGGTTGTAACTACGCAACCAGCCAATAAAGGGAAAATAGCCCAGCAGTCGCAGGCCCACCAATCAGGCGCCTTTGGCGGCTTGATGAAGCAGGCGTGGCCGGAGAGGGCTGAGATCGTAGCCCGCCTCACGGGCACGGTTAATCAGGGGGTCGGCGGGTATGTAGCGCGCATTGCTGAGTGCCCAAAGCGCGGTACACCGCATGCCGGAGCGGCAGAAGGCAAGGATCGGCTTTTGGGCTGACTCCAGCATGGGAATAAAATCGTCCACATCAGTGTCGAGAATGTTGCCGGACTGGACCGGCAGATACACCCAGTCAAGGCCATTTTCGCGGGCAGCCGTTTTCAGATCGGCCATGGCAGGCTGGCCGGACTCTTCTCCGTCCGGACGGTTAGCTACCAACGTTTTGAAGCCAAGCCTGGCAGCTTCTTCTACCTCTGCGACCGTCAGCTGTGCAGACACTGAAAGACTATCATCCAGTTTCTTGATGTTCATCGTTGTGCGTCTCCGGTAGCTTGAGTGAAAATTTAAAACAGGTTCAGTGGAACCTTGAGGTATCGGTGCCCATTCTCTTCCGGTGGCGGCAAATGGCCAGCGCGCATGTTTACCTGCACCGACGGAATAATCAATCTGGGCATTCCGAGGGTGGCATCTCGTTCGGTGCGCATTTTAACAAAATCGTCCTCACTGATGCCCTCGTGAATGTGAATATTATGTTTTCGCTGATCCCCTATGGTGGTTTCATTCTGGAAATAGTCCCTGCCAGGGGCCTGGTAGTCATGGCAAAGAAAAACCCGGACTTCTGGTGGTAAGGCCATCAGTTTACGAATCGATTGATATAGCGTCCTGGCATCACCCCCAGGAAAATCACAACGGGCGGTACCATAATCAGGCATGAAAAGGGTATCACCAACAAATGCAGCATCTCCAACTACATAGGACAAACAGGCCGGCGTATGCCCTGGCGTATGCATTACCCGACAGGACAGGTTGCCAATGAATAGCTCGCTGCCATCTTCGAACAGTGCATCGAATTGGCTGCCGTCTCGCTCAAACTCGGTGCCCGCGTTAAACACCTTACCAAAGATGTCCTGAACCAGTTTTATATTGACGCCAATACCCGTATGTCCCCCTAGCTGTTCATGCAGGTAAACCGCAGCTGAGAGGTGATCGGCGTGAACATGTGTCTCAAGAAGCCATTCTACTGACAGCTGCTCCTGGCGCACGAACTCGATAATGGTATCGGCTGATCGGGTACTGGTTTTGCCAGCAGCGTAATCAAAGTCCAGCACAGAATCGACTATAGCGCATGCCTGAGAGGACGGATCTTTTACCACATAGCTGTAGGTGTTGGTTTCTTGGTCGAAAAAGTGTGTAACGTTCGGCTTCATTATGAATACACCTCAGGTCTGTTTCCGGACACGTTCGATCACATCAAAGATTGCCATGCCAGCAATCATAGCGACCACAAATACTATTGCCTTGATCTCGCCAGCGCCTACCGCAACCAGTGCCGGGCCAGGGCAGAAACCAGCCAGTCCCCAGCCAGCTCCGAAAGTCAGGCTGCCAACAACAAGGTGTTTGTCTATATGACGGCTGGAAGGGAGTTTCATTTCCTTACCCAACATTGAGTAAGAGCGTTTGCCTGCAATGGTGAAAGCCACAAACCCTATGGCTATCGCTCCTGCCATTACCAACGCGAGAGAGGGGTCCCAGGCGCCAGCCAGATCGAGAAAACCGAGTACTTTCTCCGGATTAGCCATGCCAGACAGCAATAACCCCAAACCGAACACCAGGCCCACAATGAACGAAACGAAGGTATCTCTCATCATATCAACCTCCAATCCCATGCCGTACGAGGTAAACCGTGATAAATCCGGCTGTCATAAATGCAGTGGTTGCCACCATCGAGCGCGGTGATAGCCGTGATAGCCCGCAAACGCCATGGCCACTGGTACAACCGGAGCCATACCGGGTGCCAATGCCCACCAGTAATCCCGCAACGATGATGATCGGTAATCCGGCGTTGATTTCTATCGCCGGCAAACCGAACAGTGCCCAGGCAATCAGCGGTGTAATAAGCATGCCGGCGAGGAAGGCTATACGCCATGTCCGGTCAGACCCGGGGGCAGCCAAAAGCCCGCCAAGAATGCCGCTGATTCCCGCTATCCGACCGTTCAGGAGTACAAAGCCCGCGGCCGCGAGACCTATCAAGACGCCCCCGGACAGGGCGCTCCACGGTGTAAATGCTTGCCAGTCAACGGTGATCATTCAGGTTTGCCTCCTTCAGGACAGAACAAATCGTAAAGCTGTTGCAGCATGACCAGCACTTTTGGCTCGGAAATTTGATAAAAGACACTCTTGCCGTCCTTGCGTGGCCCAATCAAACCTTCCCGACGCAAAATACCAAGCTGCTGGGATAGTGAGGGCTGCTGGATGCCGGTTAAATTGGCAAGCTCGGTGACGCTTAACTCACCTTGGCTAAGCTGGCAGAGCAATAGCAGCCGATCCCTGTTAGCAATGGATCTTAGAAAGCTGCTGGCGTGGCCTGCAGCGTCTTGCATTTGTGCAATATCGATGGCCTGTGTGTGCATGCCTGGCCTTGATTTATAAAATTACATTATATTTATAAGTATAACATTAGGTGCTGGCAAGAACATGCGTAAAAAGACTTAGTAAAGCCAAAAAAAAGCCCGGCGCTGATGGCCGGGCAGAGGCGTGCGAGTAGTATCCATGAAAGACTTCCAGACAAACTAACGTCAGCAGGGACGTCAGTTACTGTAGTATTGACTAAATTTTAAACACTTCAAGTTTTTGCAGGTGTACTCTCAGTTCATTTTGGCATATCCATTCAGCGCTTATAGCGACATAAATATCTGACCATTTTTCAATCATTTCCGATTCCGTAAACCGCTGAAATTTGCCCTTGGCTGTAATACAATGATGGTGTCCGCAAGCGTCGTCACACCGTTTGCCTGTTTTCTTCTCAGAGGTGCAGTTATGTCAGACCAGAACGACCAGAACGACCAGAACGATAAGAAGCCGGACCACGATGTTCAGTTGGCAGGGAAGATCAAGGATTCCGCCCGTCAGATCTGGCTGGCCGGTCTCGGCGCCTACACAAAGGCAGAGGAAGACGCCGGGAAGTTTTTTGAACGCCTGGTCAACGAGGGTGAAGAGCTTGAAAATAAAACCCGCGGTGTGGTTGAAAAGCAATTGAAATCAGTGGAAACCCGTGTGGAAGATGTTCGAGATAAAGCTACTGGTACCTGGGATAAGCTGGAGCATCTGTTTGATCAGAGGGTATCTGGTGCATTGCGAAGACTGGGGATTCATCGCCGCGAAGAAATTGAAGCCCTGGAAGCAAGGATCGTGGCATTGGAGGCTGAGTTAAAATCCCAGAAAGCCGCCGCTCGGAAAAAAGCGCCTGCCAAAAAAGCTACCCGTAGCACCGCTGCCAAACCGAAAACTGCTCAGAAGTAATCTTCGCTCAGCGCTTGCACCTGCTGACGTTCGTCTTCCCCAAGGAAGGGCGCCAGCAGGTTCATCATCTGATATACACCTCGCCCAGGGTTTACCGCGTCACGATCATTCATATGATAAAGGCTGTCGAAACTTAACCAATAACAAAGGGTTAAATTCAATTGCTGACAAAGTGAATCAAGTTCTGATTCCGATATCTTCATGACTTTCTGGTTCTTCAGGCTATTGCACAGCGTCAGGAATGCCAGCTCCTTTTTCTTCAGCAGCTTCCGAAAATGACTTTGTAAACTGTCATACCGTGACAGTACGTTGACCAGATCCTGATATAAAAAGCGGTAACGGGCGATCGCTTCGAACAACAGATGCAGGAAAATGCCGAGCTGATCGAGATCAATAACTACGTCTTCCGGCACATTGAGAAGATCAAGTAGTTCCTGCTCGTAAGCTTCAAACAGCTCCGAGACAATGTCGCCCTTGCTTTTGAAATGGTAGTAGAGATTGCCCGGGCTAATATCAAGCTCGTCCGAGATCAGCAACGTAGTGACATTTGGCTCTCCCAATGAGTTGAAGAGCGCCAGTGAAGTATTGAGAATTCTGTCCCGGGTTTTGACTTTCATCGGCGCGTCCTGCGAAATGGTGACCTCAAAGTTCGAACTCGGCCCAAATCGGGCAATGATCTGATGGCCGATCCATGGCGCGGATATCATAGGAGACTCCGGCGGCCTTCGCCTTGGGCAGCAAGGAATCACTGGCCATGATCAGGTCAATCC
>JBDNIR010000110.1:0-6776 GCA_041688195.1 Marinobacter sp. | reverse complement strand
GCCTCCGCAAGCGCTTTGCAGCATGCTCCTGCATCCATTATACCCTTGCGGCCGGTGCCCGCGTTGGCATTGCCGGTATTGATCAGCAGATAACGTGGAGCGGCTTCTGACAGGTGCTGGCGCGTAACTGTTACCGGGGCTGCACAAAACTGGTTACGCGTGAATATACCGGCAACCTGGCTGCCTTCAGTCAGCTCAATAACCACAATATCTTTGCGTCCAGGCTTTTTAATACCCGCACTGGCTATCCCGAGCTTGACGCCCCGCACAGGGAAAAAGTCAGGTAATGGACCCAATCCTACCGCCATGGTTTATCTCCTTCTGTATTCGCACATTGCCGATACTGCGTGACGCAAAAACCCGCAGCCTGGGCGTCAGGGTGCGGGCAGGGAGTTTATCGCCTGATCAGCTTCGGTTAACTGATTTTACCGCAACACTGTTTGTACTTTTTGCCAGATCCGCATGGGCAAGGTTCGTTACGCCCTACCTTGCGTTCTTGACGAACGAAAGTGTCGGCAACATTGCTCTGGGCGCCCGCGCTATTATCGCCGTCACCTGCTTGCTGCGATGTCGCACTGGTCTCGTCGTGACGCATACGAGCGGCTGCCAGTTGCCGATTCAGCTCTTCTTTGCGGCGATTTTCAACCTCAGCCATTTCTTCCCGGGTTTGCACTTTGACGTGGCAAAGCACCCGGATGACATCCCGTTTCATGGTGTCCAGCATTGACTCAAACAGGTTGAATGCTTCGCGCTTGTATTCCTGCTTCGGGTTCTTCTGAGCGTAGCCACGCAGGTGAATGCCGCGTCGCAAATGGTCCATATTGGAAAGTTGCTCTTTCCACAAGGTGTCCATGACCTGCAGAAACACCTGCTTTTCGAAGTTGCGCATGGGTTCTGCCCCGACAACCTCTTCTTTGGCCTTATAGTCCGCCACAACCTCGTCAAGAATGCGCTGTCTGAGGTTTTCTTCAAACAACGTCGAGTCTTCGTCCAGCCATTGCTGAATGGGCAGCGTGATCGCCATTTCGGATTGCAACTGCGCTTCCAGGCCAGCCACATCCCACTGTTCGGCAATACTCTGGGGTGGAATGAACTCGGTAATCAGCGCATCCACCACATCTTCACGGATCGACTGCACTATTTCAGAGATATCTTCCGAAGACATCACTTCATTGCGCTGCTCATAAATGACGGTACGCTGATCGTTCGCAACGTCATCGTATTCCAACAGCGTTTTACGCATGTCGAAGTTCCGGCCTTCAACCTTGCGCTGGGACTTTTCAATCGCATTGGTCACCATCCGGTGTTCGATGGCCTCGCCTTTTTTCATCCCCATCGCCTGCATGATGTTCTTAACCCTGTCAGGGGCGAAGATCCGCATCAGGTTATCTTCAAGAGAGAGGAAGAAACGGGAGGAGCCCGGGTCACCCTGACGGCCAGCACGGCCGCGAAGTTGATTGTCAATCCGACGAGATTCGTGCCGTTCGGTACCGATTATGTGCAGACCGCCTGCATCCAGCACCTGCGTGTGCCGCTCAGTCCAGGCTGCCTTGATCTTGGCCAGGTATTCTTCGGTGGGGTTTTCAAGGCCGGCGACTTCAAACTCCCAGTTACCGCCAAGCACGATGTCGGTGCCACGACCTGCCATGTTGGTGGCGATCGTCACCGCTCCGGGACGGCCAGCCTGGGCGATAATCTGAGCTTCACTCTCATGCTGTTTTGCGTTGAGAATCTTGTGCTCAATCTTGGCTTTCTTCAACAGCATCGACAACCGTTCTGACGCCTCAATCGACGCGGTGCCCACCAGGATCGGTCGACCTTCGGCCGTCGCATCCTTGACTTCGTCAATGATGGCGTGGAATTTTTCTTCCTCGGTGAGATAAATCAGGTCGTTGTAATCGATACGCTGAATGGTCTTGTTCGGTGGGATTACCACTACATCCAGCCCATAAATCTGGCGGAATTCGAACGCTTCGGTATCTGCGGTACCGGTCATACCGGCAAGCTTGCTGTATAAACGGAAATAGTTCTGGAATGTGGTCGACGCCAGCGTCTGGCTTTCAGCCTGAATATTGACCCCTTCCTTTGCTTCGATCGCCTGGTGCAACCCCTCGCTCCAGCGCCGGCCGGGCATTGAGCGCCCGGTATGCTCGTCAACAATAACCACCTGATCGCCCTGAACGATGTAGTCTACATCCTTCTGGAACAAGTGGTGGGCTCTCAGCGCCGAGTGAACATGGTGCAACAGGCTGAGGTTAGTGGCGGAATACAGATTCTCGCCTTCCTTCAGCAAGCCACGCTCCGACAACAGCTCTTCCACTTTTTCATGGCCGGATTCTGTCAGATCGACCTGCCGTGTTTTCTCATCAACAGAGAAATCACCTGTCGGGTCACCCTCTTCCGGTACTTCACCTTTCTCCAGGCTTGGCACCAGGGTATTGATTTCCCGGTAGAGCTTGGAGCTATCTTCAGCGGCGCCGGAAATAATCAACGGCGTCCGTGCTTCGTCAATCAGAATAGAGTCGACTTCATCTACTATGGCGTAGTTCAAGCCACGCTGGACCTTGTCTGCGATGCTAAATGCCATGTTGTCGCGAAGGTAATCAAAACCGAATTCGTTGTTGGTGCCGTAGGTGATGTCAGCGCCGTAAGCGTCACGTTTTTCCTGCGTGGACTGGCCAGTCACTACAACACCAACCTGCATCCCCAGGAACCGGTAGAGCTTACCCATCCATTCGGAATCTCGCCGGGCCAGGTAATCGTTCACCGTTACCACATGAACTCCCTTGCCCGTTAGCGCGTTCAGGTAAACCGACGCGGTTGCCACCAGGGTTTTGCCCTCACCGGTTTTCATTTCGGCAATGTGGCCCTCGTGGAGGGTGATGACGCCAATCAACTGTACATCGAAATGCCGCATCCCCATAGCGCGACGGCTGGCTTCACGAACGGTCGCAAAAGCCTCTGGCAATACCTGATCCAGAGTCTCCCCTTCATCCAGGCGACGGCGGAATTCAGCTGTTTTGCCTTGCAACTCAGAGTCCGACAATCCACTAAAGGCTTCCTCAAGCTCATTGATTCGCGCAACAACTTTACGCATCCGTTTAATTTCGCGCGCGTTTTTACTGCCGAACATCTTGGTTACAAGCTTCGTGAACATAGACCACTGCTTCTTTGGTTATCGGTAGTCGCATCGTCAGTCGCGACGAGCGCATAGTCTCGGTCGGGGAGCAGACCGGCAGTTGCCTAGGTCAGCCAATCACCCGCTCCGGTGAAGACGGCATTCTAACCTTATTTAATCAAAGGACGAAAGGCAGAGGCCCACAGTGTCAGTACCGGGGCGTGAGAGACGGCCTGACGGAGTTACCGGCTGGCGCGCTGAATGTAGTCTTCGGGGTTCTGGCTTTTGCCATTTCGCAGGACTTCAAAATGAACATGCGGCCCGGTGGATCGGCCCGTGCTGCCCATTAAAGCAACGACTTGTCCCTTCTGAACCACGTCGCCAACCTCTACTTTCAACGCTTTGGCGTGAGCGTAGCGAGTGACCAGCCCGTCACCATGGTCAATCTCGACCAGATTGCCATAGCCATACCGGTCATCGGAATAAGTGACGACACCAGCAGCCACCGCAATAATGTCGCTACCGTCCTTGCCAGCCAGATCCACACCGCCATGCCAGGTACGACGGCCGGTGAATGGATCAGACCGATAGCCATAACGAGATGACAGCCAGCCCCAGGTTATGGGGCGCCCGGCCACAAACCGCTCATCTTCAATCTTTTTCCTGGACATGAGGCTGTCGAGTAACCGCAGCTGCTGCTCACGGTCCGCGATCCGAGCGTCCAGTCGCTCGATCATCCTGCTCAGCTCTGGCGCGGAGAACGACTCACCTGCCAGCGAGTCTTCCGGGCCACCCACCGCTGCGGGCTGATCAAAGTTGAATTCTTCACTACCCACCAAGCCCGATTCTACAAATCGCTGACCCAGTGCGTCCAACCGCAAAAGACGGCCCTGCATTTCACCCAGTTGCAGGGTGAGCGCGTCGACCTGCTGGAGCGTGCGTTGCTGAACGCGATTCAGCTCATCTCTCTGGGCTTGCAATCGTGACTGCCACTGCCCGACCACCGGTGATGAAATACCTTCTTGTTCAGACAGGCGCTGCTGATCCGCAAAGGAATAACCTAGCCATGCGGATCCAAGAATGAACGTCACGAACAGAACTAGCAGGCCAAGTGCAATCGGCGCATTAATTGAGAGCATACGGGACTTGCCGTATCCCTTGCTAACGAGGATGATATTCATAGGTTTATATTTACCCGAACAGCTGCTGCAGTGGCAACGACATCAAGCCATTAGCCGTGAAAAGTGGCTCCAATACTATTTACGAGAGTGTAATACAGGCATCACAGTTAAACCGTGCCGAAGTGTAACCAATAGTAACCTGACTCGTCGAGTGGTTAGCCCAAGCATGATAAAAAAGCCAATCCTGGAACTCCGTTCCGACAACACCCATCATGCTCCAGCCCTTCGCAACCTGCTAGCCAAGGCGGAGCTGCACCAGGGTGCCGAACAGCAGGTCATGGAGGCGATCCCTGCAGCAATCAGGTCAGGCGTCAGGTTCATCAGCAGCCACAATGGAGATCTGACCATAAGTGCTGAATCTGCATCCATCGCAAGCCAGTTGAGACTGCGACAGCATGAGATTATGGAAAAACTTCGCGAAAATGATATGTTCCGTTATGTCTGGCGCTTTCAGGTCAAGGTTATCCCGGCTAGATACAGCGACCGGACGCCGCTCGCAAGAGAGCCCCTCAGTAACGAAAATGCCCGACTACTCAAAGAAGAAGCCGGGCACACGAAGGATAAAAACTTACGCGAAGTTCTCGAAAAACTCGCAAGCCACGTCCAGGATTAAGCTTCCCGCTTTAGCCCTGAACTGCCAATACTGGTTTTACATAGGAGATGGGTGCAGTAGCTTCGTCATCAAACGTTACTACTTCCCAGGCATCCTCTTCTGCCCGTAATTTCCGGAGCAGTTTGTTATTCAGATCATGGCCGGATTTTATACCACGGAACTCACCAATCAGGCTGTTGCCCAGAAGGTAAAGATCGCCGATTGCATCCAGCACCTTGTGTTTGACGAATTCGTCTTCGTATCGAAGGCCGTCCTCGTTGAGGATCTTGTAATCATCCACAACAATCGCGTTATCCACGCTTCCGCCCAACGCCAGATTCATAGCGCGCAACTTCTCGATGTCGCGCATGAAACCGAAGGTTCGGGCACGGCTTACTTCTTTGACGAACGAAGTGCTCGAGAAGTCGACTGTAGCTGTTTGAGCACGCCCTTTGAAAACAGGGTGATCAAAGTCGATGCCAAAGCTGACTTTAAAACCCTCAAACGGCAGGAAAGTAGCTTTCTTGTCGCCCTCTTCAACCGTGACTTCACGCTTGATACGAATAAATCGCTTGGCTTTGTTCTGCTCGGCGATACCTGCCGACTGCAGCAGGAACACAAACGGCCCCGCGCTACCATCCATGATGGGCACTTCAGCGGCGCTGAGCTCTACAAAGCAATTGTCAATTCCAAGTCCTGCCATCGCGGACAACAGGTGCTCAACGGTTGCCACACGTACAGAGCCCTTCACCAGGGTCGTCGAAAGCATGGTCTCACCGACATTCTCGGCGCATGCTTTGATCTCTACCACTGGGTCAAGATCCGTACGTCTGAACACGATTCCGGCGTCAATCGGGGCCGGCTTGAGCGTCAGGTAAACTTTTTCACCCGAGTGCAAACCGATACCGGTCGCACGGATGGTGTTTTTAAGCGTCCGTTGTCTGATCATCAGTTCATAAATCCGTAACCAAAGTAAGATAATATCCAAGCACAAACCTGGCCGGATCTTATCAAAAAACGTGACTGAATACCATTTAGCTAATTCCTACACGCTAAACAGGCTCTCAGTCCGCACCCCTTCTGTATACGCTCCCCGACTCCAATCGATTGCGGGAGATTTTAAAACACATTCTCTATAGAATATCAATCAGCCTGACGACGAAGGAATGCGGGAATATCGAGATAGTCCACACCGTGCTCCTCGCTGTCATTTCGCTGATCCAGTGCGACATTACCGTGAGCTACCGCACGCCGACGCAATACCGCCGGCCGATCCAGCTGCTTGTAATCGGTCTTACCATCCAGCGAGCGCGTGTTATCCACAACCTTTGTCGGCTTTTCTTTACTGCTGCCGAGGCCAGTTGCAACAACTGTGACCTTGATTTCATCGGTCATCTCCGGATCAATCACCGTGCCAACGACGACGGTGGCGGAATCCGAGGCAAACTCGCGAACAATATCCCCCACTTCTGAGAACTCGCCCAGGTTAAGGTCCATGCCGGCTGTAATATTGACGAGAATACCCTTCGCACCCTGCAAATCGATATCTTCCAGCAAAGGACTGCGAATCGCGGCTTCTGCCGCTTCACGGGCACGGTTTTCACCGGTCGCACGTGCGGTACCCATCATGGCCATACCCATTTCAGACATAACCGTTTTTACGTCGGCGAAGTCAACGTTGATCATGCCGTTACGGGTAATCAGATCGGCAATACCCTGGACAGCGCCGAGGAGGACATTATTCGCTTCCGCAAAGGCATCAAGCAAACTGGTTTTTTTGCCCATCACCGATAGTAATTTTTCATTGGGAATGGTGATCAGGGAGTCAACGCTTTCTTCCAGCTCTTTCAGACCGGATTCAGCGACTTTCATCCGTTTACCGCCT
>JBDNIR010000494.1:0-5007 GCA_041688195.1 Marinobacter sp. | reverse complement strand
GGTGATTGAGCCTCACGCCAAAACAGGCGCATACGACACCCGCCCATATCGCTGTCACCAACGTCAATGGTGCCGCCGTGCTCTTTTAATATGCTACCCACCACGGCAAGCCCCAGACCGGTGCCCTCACCCGCTGCCCGGGTACTGTAAAATGGTTCAAATATGCGCTGACGTAACGACTCCTCGACACCGCTACCGTCGTCGTCTATCAGGACGTCCCAGCCACCGATGGCTTTCAGCAAATGAACTTCAACCCGTGACCGGGCCGTCTGGCAGGCGTTGCGAATTATGTTGAGGCAGGCCAACTGAAGGCGGGTCGGCTCCGCAAGCACCCAGGCCAGCTGGTCCAGGCCATAGACCGCGAGTTGACGATCTTCCTTGCGTCGGTCTGACAGCACTTGCACAACCACCTCGCGCAAGGCCTTACCCATATCAAGCGGTCGGCGCGCATCGGGCACGTGACGGAAACAGTCGAGCAACTGCTCAATGATCAGCGTCATTCGCCTTACCTGATAAGTAATATCACTCAGGTGACGCTTCTGGCTGTCGTCATCCAGCGTTCGGGCCAGAATATTTGCCCTGCCCTCGATCACACTCAATGGCGCGCCCAGTTCATGGGCGACACCACCGGCTACCCGGCCGATCATCGCTACTTTTTCCTGATATTGAAGCTGCTCTGCCAATTCCCCTTCCTGCTCGACCCGGGTAATGATTTCCTGCTCCGCCGACGCCATGCGCTGCGCCATTGCATCAAGCCCCTGATGAATCTGACGGATTTCTCTCGGCCCGGAAGGCGAATGCGGAATACGCCACTGGCCAGGGCCGAGGGCGGCCATATCTGCCAATAACTGACTGACATGGCGCCCAATCGAACCGTAATGCCCGATCACCACCACCAAAATGACGATCACCGCAAGCGCACTCCAGATCGCGATTGCCCAGAACCGGGTGGTGGTGAGCTGCTCCTGGAAATCACTGCGTTTGCGGGTGATCTGCAGCAAGCCTCTTATTCGTCCGTCCTCTGCAATCAGAGGCGTGAACTGTGAAAAAACGGCTTTGCCGTCCACCCTGCGAAAAGCACCACCCAGCTCACCGCTCTCAATAGCCCGAGTCGCACTCTGACTTCGATCCACGCTGCTATCGGCCACGCCCAGACTCGCCACCAGATCTCCCGATGCATCATAGATAGACGCGCCATACACACGCCCGATCCGGAATATGGATTTCAGAGCGTCCCCCAGAACAATACTATCGCCCTCGGACATGGCCCGAGAGAGGGGCCCGCTAGCCGCCCTGGCGACCAGTTCCAGGTCTTCCCTGAGCCTGTCATCAAGGCGACTTTCGACCACCGACAGCCCCCAGACAATGGCGCCGCCACTTAAAACCAGCAGCGGCACCACAATGCTGAGCACCAACGTCAGACGAAGAGAGGCAAACACCCGTTTAGGCGCGGGTAATGTCACGGGCACGGCACGAACTCCTGCAAAAATGTCACACAGCAATGCCACATGTGGCATTACGCCACAATGGACATTACGCAGCTTTCACGCTAGGAATAACGTAATCATATGTTTTAAAACATTTTATTTTTAATTACCTACGATTACACCAGATTGGCACAGAGGTTGGATAGGAGTATGTACGAAGCACGCAAAGACATTTTGATTTGTTCAATCGCAAAAGGAGAAGACCATGAAAAAACTTCTGACTTCACTGTCGTTGTCCCTGGCCCTGCTGGCAGGCGCACCTGCGATGGCTCAGCAGTCAACCGAAAGCGTTGACAAAGAAGGCTACAGCGACCCGGCCTCGACAGGCACCCAGAAAACAAACTACAACGATGCCGAGCTAAAGCAATTTGTTGAAGCTCAGGCAGGCATCAATGACATTCGTGACGAGTACATGACGAAAATTGAATCGTCTGAGTCCCAGGAAAAAGCTCAGGAATTTCAGATGGAAGCTAACGACGAGATGGTAACTGTTATTGAAGATGCTGGCCTGGACATCCCGACCTACAACGCCATCGCCACTGCGTACAACAGCGAACCACGGGTTCGTAATCGGGTCGATGCACTGATGTAAACCCGCCGTCCAGCGAGTGTTTATCCTCCTGACCCCGCCCCGGCGGGGTTTTTTATGCCTCAGGAACGAGCCAGTCGAGTTGGTGCCTGGCATTCAGTACGTCAGGCCGGGCAGCGTCCTTCATCATGGCGGTGAATCGCTCGTCGAAGCCCCAGGGAGGGTTGACCATGAGCATGCCAGAGCCGTACATGCCGCGCTCCGGCGGGCGGTTCAGCAACAGTTCACTGCGCAATACCTTGTTGAGCTTCCCAGAACCCACGGCCGATAGCAGCTTTTGATGGTCCTGAGTGGGCAGCAGCGGGTACCAGAGCAGGTACACCCCGTGACGGCACCGCTGCCAGGCTTTGGCCAGCGTATCCGCCACCTTCACATACTCGCTTTTTACCTCATAGGACGGGTCAATCAAACCCAGCAGGCGAGGCTTATTGGGTGGCAGGCAACCGAGAAGGCCGCGCAAACCGTCCTGATGACGCACCTGAACCCCCGCCTGGGCGGCCCAACGGGACAGCGTTTCACCTTCTGAAGGATGAAGCTCGAAGCAGGTTACTGAATCCTGGCTTCGACACCTGTCCGCCAGCCATGCCGGAGATCCCGGATACCGGACAAGGGCACGATTGCTCTTGTTCACTCGCAGAAGATGATCCATAAACCCTTGCCAATCCGGTGACGCCAGCGCCTGGCGCTGTGACCAGAGTGCCTGAATGCCTTCTAACGCCTCCCCTGTCTTGAGCGCCCGCTCGCTGTTCAGGTCATACAGGGCACTACCGGCGTGGGTGTCGAAGCACGCAATTGGCGACGACTTTGCCTGCATCAACTGCAGTGTAAGAAACAGCGCACTGTGTTTTTGCACATCGGCAAAATTACCGGCGTGGAAGGCGTGGAGATAGCTGAGCATGTAAGACTCCCGGAAATCGGCGTATTTAAGGAGCCTCTGAACCACTCCTCAAGATTCAACGTTATGATTCAGGCTGCTATGCTTTGCGCCCCGAACGCCAAACGCAAGCCTGAAGATAGCTCTTAAGATAACTATGAAGGTAACCCTGAGGAAGCCGCTTTGTCACAAAAGAACGCCACCACTGCCGGGCCCCCTGGAATGACTAAATGGTTTTACCGTCGTTCAGGGCCAGCGCACCCTTGACGATCCGGAAGATGATCCAGATCGCAATCCCGAGCAGGATGAACCAGCCTATAATGATCATCGTGGTCACCACTCCGATAACGGTCCAGAGCAGACCAATCCAGAAGGTGCGTATCTGCCATCGGAAGTGGGATTCAATCCAGGTGCCCTGGACATCATCCATCTTCACGTAGTTGATAATAACCCCAACCAGGCCACTGATGCCGCCCAGGAAAAACGACAATGCCTGCAGAATATAAACCACCACTACAAGATTGCGGGCAGAGTCACTTCTTCGGTCGATTGGGTCCGGGCTTGCCGGACGAAACTCGGGTTCAGCCAAAATTGATCACTCCAGCCCGTTAAAAATCAGATGCATGGCAATGACCAGCATCATCAGCGAGATAGCACCGTCTATAATGCGCCACGCTAGCGGCTTGGACAACATCGGGCCGAGCGCCGCACCGCCCCAGGCCAATAGAGCGAACCAGAGTATGGATGCGCTGGTGGCACCCGCCACGAACACCATAGGCTCGGACTGCTGTACGCCAATAGAGGGAATAAGTAACAGTGTATCCAGGTAAACCTGAGGGTTCAGAAGCGTAACTGCCAGGGTTGTCAGCAACACGCCACCCAGGCTACGCCGGGTTTCCACCTGCGCCGTTAGCGATGAGCGACCCTGCACTGAGCGCCTGAATGCCGTGAATGACAACCACAGCAAGAACGCTACGCCGGTCCAGCGTAACACCTCAAGCGCCGAAGGCACGGCCATTAAGGCCGCGCTGAGACCAAGCATGCCGGCGGTAAATAGCAGAGCGTCGGTGCTCATACACAAGACCGCCGACCACCAGTGATGCTCTCTCCGGAACGCCTGGCCCAACAAATAAGCATTCTGGGCACCGATAGCCATTATAATGCCCCCGCAAACCACCAGCCCTGTCAGATAACTTTGTAACATGTCCACCTCGCCTGTTTTCAAGAAGGCCAGCATAATCCAGCACTGCTATACTAAAAAATCATATTCCTAATACTGTATTAATTTTTCTTATGCTGGATTACAAACTGCTTCAGGCATTGGTCACAGTTATCGAAACCGGGGGATTCGAGCGGGCGGGATGGGCTACGGCATGATTCCGGATCTGCAGGGTCATGAAACCCTGTTATTTTGCGACTGCACGAGGACGATAACCGACACGGAAGCCGCCCCAGTGGCGCCCTTTCACATAAATCGGCACTGACATGTCGTGCATGATTTCACCGGTGTCGCGGCGGTAGGTTTGCAGCAACATGGTTTGGGTATGGCTACCACAACGGGCGCCGGTACGATCATTGAACAGGCGTTTGCTGCGGCTGCGAACCAGGTCTTTTTCCGGATCGCCCGTGGGTTCATGGGCAAAGTCACGGTTATGGGTTGGTATGTAACCATCTGGTGCGCAAGCGACGGCAAAAACAACAGCCTCGTTCGAATCCTTCACCGGCTCCTGGATGCTATGCAACTGTTTGTCAGTATAACGGTCAAATGCGGAGCGGTATTTAGCCGGCGTGGTGCCAGGCACCGGAGTGCGGGATTTATCGAACAGCTGGGCGTCGGTGAGGTCATTTTTTTCCAGCGCCTGTTCGAACATGGCGCCAATGCGATCTGCCCCCTGTCTTGCCTGTTCATAGAAGAGACGGTGATAACTTTCATTACTGTTGAGGGCAAATGCCGCATTGGCTTCTT
Organism: Marinobacter sp.; assembly: GCA_041688195.1. Classification (GTDB taxonomy): domain Bacteria; phylum Pseudomonadota; class Gammaproteobacteria; order Pseudomonadales; family Oleiphilaceae; genus Marinobacter. The sequence continues at coordinate 91 of JBDNIR010000494.1, read as the reverse complement.
CCGCCAGCTCCATCAGAGTCGCAGCCTGCTGGGCAAGTGAGGCCACGCTGGAATCGCTCTCCGTGATCTGGTCCCGAACCGTTTCAATAGC
>JBDNIR010000493.1:0-3383 GCA_041688195.1 Marinobacter sp. | reverse complement strand
TGTTCTGTAGTGGATTTAGTTAACCAATGAGTAACTATGGCTTTTCCACCAAAAGCTACAACAGCTAATAGTGCAGCATTCCCGCCGAAGGCTATTAATACAGCTTGCCAAATCTCCATAGTTTTCCTTGAAAGCTAACGCCCGCAGCACGCGCGGCTTTGTAGTGAAGGCGAAGCCGCAACGAAAAAGCCGTCGCTGTGACTGCGATTGTTAGCCATGGCCTGGATACCAATACAGTTGCGCACCAATATGCCGCCTGACAAAATTACTCAGCAAACTCCGTACAAACCATACATTTCTTACTTCACTTTCACTAGAAAGTGAATCAGATATTTGACGCAAATCTGCCTGCCAACTTTCATCGTAAACCACTAGCTCTTTTAATGATCCATAAAGCAACCTATTTGACTCTGACATTGAAATTTTTCTCGTCTCTCGGAGACGCCCAAAAATAACATCAATATCTATTTTGAGGGATTTTTCGATTTCACTATGAAGTAAAAAGAAATCACTATCCCGCGTAAAAGTCACATGTTTATGCAACTGGGTAATATCTCGCACATCCAGAAATGGTGTATTGCATAGCAAGCTACCATTTTTCGATATTTCTCTAAGGTTCTCTTTACTTAGCGTTGAGTTTGTCGCGTAAAAAGTCGGATAATTTTTGCTTGCAAGTTCTTTAAGCCTTTCCCATTGATGATAGTCATCTTGATGTCTACTATCCCGGCCCTTAGTGCTGTGCGGAATTTTAAATCGAAGATAGGACTTATTCCAATCCTCCCATTGCCCAGCACCCCTGGTAGTTAGCTCACACGATAGTTTATATTGAATAAAAAAATTACAGCCTTCATGTTCTTCCAGCGAAGGGTGAGGCAACCATGGAAAATAAAATGCCGAATCCCAGCCAAGCACAAACTCGTCAAATAGAGAAGGTACGTTTGCAAAAGCCCACTCTCCGCTCTCTTCAAATATTAATCTGATAAATGCAGAGTTAACGGCTTCCTGTAGCTGTGATTCAGAAAAATTTGGTTCTAGCATCGATTTCCTTATGGCTAACGCTGAGCTTTGCGGCAATTTTGGAGCCGCGCAGCGGTGGAAAAATTGTCCGACAACAGCGACTTGTTATATTTTCCAGATCTCGGCATGGGCTACCTCGGCCATTTCCTCCGTGTGCTTTACAGCTTGTTCGGGTGTCCACTCGCCAGTTGTCTTCATCATGGACGGCAGAGAATATCCTTCCTTTGTCAGTGCTTCTATTTTATTTTGATACGGCTTTGTACCTAGCTTCTCATTCATTTGGCCATCCAAGAAAATCAAATTACCAAAACTACCGACAATTTCTGAAGTCCATTCCTGGTCTATTTTTGACTGAGGATACAAATGCTCAACTGTAAGATCATCAAAGTCTACCGAGTATTTGAAACTATAGTGTTCCGAAAATTTTCTAAGAACATATCGAACCAAGTTCTTAGGCTTTGAATTTGAGTTTGTGTAGTAGATTTCTTTGAAAGCGACCCTAAACTCATCCAATGATGGGACGCGCTCTCGCAATTTGCTTTTAGCTTATCTATCTCATCCGCAGACTCCTGTGAACTTGACGATATAAAAAGTCGCTGTGCAAAAGATGAATACATTGCCGATATTCCCCCAGACGAGCGAGATGATGTGATTGCTGTGAATTGGAAATGAAAATTTTCAATTGCACACACAGCGTCCCTTAGTCTTCCATACTTTATTTTTTTATCCTTATAGGCGCGCACCAGTGATAACAGTGCTGGTATGGGCTGAGACAGCTTAAAAAGTTGTATGGCCGCTAGAGAGCGTGCAACGTCGGCTTCATTCTTATCCCACTCATAGGAAGTCTCGTAGAGAGATCGATATAATTTTGAATCATCGACTAGGAAGTTCAAGTAATCCTTAGCCTTTGCTTTGGTAACTGCCTTTTTGAACTTTGGAAATAACTTCTTCTGAGGAATTGCCTCATACCGCGAGGCCCAAAAATGGTAGATGAAGTTATCTGATGACAGATCCGCCGATGAGTTGTGAATTACTTCCTGGACGTTCTCCCATTTAATACGCGCATGATCCACATCACCCTTAGCCTTCAGATACTTGGTAAAATGGTTCTTTACTAGGTCTGTTAGCGCTAAATCCTTACCTCTAGTATTTAAAGTTTCAAAGATAAGATATGCATCATCTTCACTTTCAAGGGCAACGAAAATCACGTTAAGGTTAAAAATAGAATCTCGTATTTTTGCGAGCTTCGATAATTTGCTTTTATTTTTTCGCTCAACGGGAACGGAAGGGTCTTCTTCAATAGAGTCCAAAACCTTGGAAACTAAATTTCTGAATTTCTTATGAGCACTCAAAAGATTAAGCTCTTCAGGGATCGATTTTCCATCCGCATCGGGCTCATCTTTGAATTTCTGAATGTGTTCCTGAAAATAAGGAAAGGATGTTTCCGTTTTTAACACAAATTCATTTTTGTTATTTCTATCTTTTCTTTCAACGAGTTGATGAACACCTTGAGCTAGGTCCTCGGCTCCCAAATCCAAATAGGCATCCCTTAGCACGCACAATAATATTGTGATTGTTGTAAGGCGTTGCTGCCCATCAACCACACCGAATCTTTGTTTGGATTTTTTGAAGACGACCATTGAGCCAATGAAGTAGTCCTCTGCCTGGCTGGCAACCACATCATCCCAAAAGTCTTGGACATGCTCGTCCTCCCAAGAATAAGGACGCTGAAATCTCGGAATGTGGAAATAACTACTATCCAGAAGACTCTCTATATCTGAATCATGTGACTCAATCTTCATTTTCAATCCTTATCAAATATAACGCTTTTGTTCAGCGGCGACCTTTTTGCAGCGAAGCGGAGAAAAGGGCGTCCGGTGGAGGGCCTTCAGGCCCGGAACAGACTGGAACAACTTGTTAGAAATTCTTGATCACAGAAACCCAATGGCTTTCTCATTTGCCGCGCTCGCGGTCGTGACGAACTTGATGAAACCTGTGGGAATCCAAATAGTCATTTCTTCCTTGATCCGACCCTCAACTTGCCCTGGTGAAAAAGTCAGCTCCACAAAAGGACCGTTTACCTCGAAATTTCGACAGTACAGGTATTTCCCAATGGGCCCATTTTGTTCGTAGGGCTTCAGCGCTTCCCCTAGTTCCTTCCACCCTGCGTCAAATAGCAAAACGCCAAATTTATTATCAGATTCTGGCATATACACCTCGGATTTCTAACGTTTGGAGCTCACGAGCGCGAGCAACGCGAGTGTCTCGTGCAGCGACTTTGTTTGGCAGCCTAGACCTGAAAGTGTATCAGGATCCACCTTCTTCTCTGACCACTCCGGATTATCGGGTATGCGACATCGTTGCGG
>JBDNIR010000109.1:0-15373 GCA_041688195.1 Marinobacter sp. | reverse complement strand
TTCACCTATGCGGCGGCATTCTCATTTGCCTATCTCGGGTTGTCAGCCGCCATGGGGGCATTGCTGCTGTTCGGCGCGGTTCAGGCCACCATGATCAGTCATGGGCTGGTCATGGGTGAGCGCATGAGACGGCTGCAGTGGGTGGGGTTCGTGCTGGCGTTTGCTGGTCTGATCGGATTGCTGCTGCCGGGCCTGAATGCGCCGCCGCTGCTCAGCTCGGGTCTGATGCTGAGCGCGGGTGTTGCCTGGGGCGTGTATTCCCTGCGTGGCAAGGGCGCCGGTGACCCGACCCGGGTGACGGCAGGAAATTTTGCCCGTGCGGTGCCGTTTACTCTCATGTTAAGTGTATTGATGGCTGGCAACGTCAATCTGGATGCCTCAGGCACGGGGTACGCCATCGCCTCCGGTGCGCTTGCCTCCGGCATGGGTTATGCGGTCTGGTACATGGCATTGCCGCTGCTCAAAGCCACGTCCGCCGCGACTATCCAGTTGAGTGTTCCGGTACTGGCGGCGGTCGGCGGTGTGTTGCTGTTGAGCGAGCCGTTAAGCTGGCGGCTGGTGATTGCCGGGGTGGCGATTCTCGGCGGGATCGCGCTGGTGATTTACGAGAAGCAGCGCACCGCATGATACTCAGTTTACGAGGCCACAGGATTTCGCGCGCGCATTTTTGAACTGTTTGCTGAGGCTTTCGAACTGGCGGTCAGTGTCGCGATATTCCGTCGGTAGCGGTCGCAGAACATAGACTATGTCGCCAAGTGCCAGCTCGCTTTCGGACAGTGGTGTGGTGGTATCGTTTTTCAGCACCGGGCTGATGACCCGCACCTCAAGGTCTGGCGCCCTTGCCAGCAAGGCCGCGACGGTATCCAGGGTGTCAAGATAACCGGCCCCGGCTCTCCCGACACACCGCGCGACCTCAGCCGGTACGTTGGCCGCCACCACCGGTGACGACTGGGTTTTGGCGTATTCCACCAGGGCGCGGTAGGAGGCCCGGTAATTGGGCCAGGCTTCGGCGTCGTCAATCAGTTCCGCCTCGCCGAGCTCACCGGACAGATAGCGGTTGAGGGTTGCCTGGTGGTTCACCGAAAACTGTTCCATGGACAATATTTGCCTCGGCTGTTGTTGGTGGAGTGCCACTTGCAGTTGCGATTGCAGCAGATGGGCACCCTGATGTCCATGGTATTCGCCAAAGAACACTACGTCGGCGTCTTCCAGGCTTTTCACCAGCTCCGGCAGCGAGATGGCTTTGGTAGTAGCAGCATCCACCAAACGGCTGTCATACATCGTGTCGAGCCCGACCGGAGACTGCACCAAAGGCAGGTTCTCGCCGGTCATGACGCAGCCCGCAAGCATTCCCAGTCCGGCCATTGATAGCAGTTTTAGAGGGTGTTTCATGTTATTCCATACGCTACCCGGCCACGGACAGCTCAATCAGTGCGGCTTGTGGTCAATCGTGCGGGATGGTAAAGGCATCACGATGGAACTCCGCTGCGTCTTCAACCTCACTGAGGCCATAGCTGCAAGGCTCGGGCGGCTCGGCGCCTGCCAACACATCCAATACCGACCTGACCCCATGGGCCAGTGACTCAAGGTTGTAACCACCCTCCAGAATAAACGCCAGGCGGCCCTGACAATGCTGTTTGGCTAAGCGTTGGAGAATGCTTGTCATGACGGCAAAACCTTCGTAGGACACGTTCATGGCCAGGTCATTCCAGTGCGGATCAAAGCCTGCGGACACCAGAATAAGATCCGGTTTGAACCACTCCGCCGCTGGCGCCAGAATTTCCTCAAATGCCTTGATATAGGCCTGATCGCCGGAGCCTCCCGGAATTGGCACGTTAACAGTGGTGCCTTCACCAAGCCCAGCGCCGACCTCGTCCAGCTTGCCGGAACCCGGGTAGAACGGGGACCCTCTGTGGATATCGAAAAACAGGACGTCGGGATCAGCCCAGAAAATATCCTGGGTACCGTTGCCATGGTGAGCATCCCAGTCGACGATCATGACCCGTTCGCAACTCAGTTCGGCCTGGGCATGGGCAGCGGCAACGGCAACGTTGTTGATCAGGCAGAATCCTCTGGCGCGAACCGGTTCGGCATGGTGACCCGGTGGGCGGACCAGTGCGAAGGCACTTTCTGCCCGGCCGCTGACCACCGCCTCAACCGCCGCTATGGCAGTGCCTGCAGCCACTTCCGCCGCCTCTACACTGCCGGGAGATACCGCTGTGGTATCGACATCAAGCCAGGCATTCTTGCCGCGAAGTTTGTAAATATCCTCCAGGTAGGAGTTAGTGTGAACGCGGGCGAGCTGTTCTCGAGTAGCCGTTGCACCGGATTCAAAAACCAGACCTTCAATGGGGTCACTGTCCAACAAGTTCTTGATGGCTGTGAGTCGTCCCGGATGCTCCGGATACTTCCAGGGCGCACCGAGACCTGACAGCAGCTTGCGAACCCTTTTATCCATTCGCCCTGGCAGGAAAGGCACGTCAACATCCGGCTCATGAGCCAGAACCCGCTCATCGTAAAAGGCGATGACTTTGTACTTATTCGTCATTGACACAATTCCTCGTCGTGCTGGTTTCCTCAGGATAGTCCAAAAAGAGCGTGTAGTGGATCGCGTATCGGTGATGTATACCTTACTATTTGGCCACTTATTCGTTGTTTGAGAATGTGATGGCTCATCGAGCTTACTTGTTTTCCCTGCGTATATATAATCACTTGATGAATCCTGCGTTCATTCTGTGTGCCAGGATAAAAAGGAACAGAATACATATGCTGCGATTTCGATTTGTAGACCGGGTGAAGTTCATTCTGGAACGACAGCTCGTCAAGGGCGCCGGCTTTCAGTTGCTGGTGGTCGGCGTATTCATTTTCCTGATTTCATTGATTGGCGGTTTGCTGGTGATGCCGTTGGGAGAACCGTTTGGCAACATCGGTGAGGCTGTCTGGTGGGCCTTTTTGCGGCTGACGGACCCGGGCTACCTTGGGGATGATGTGGGAAAGTGGCAACGGCTGGTCTCCACGATTCTCACGATCAGCGGTTATGTGGTTTTCATGGGCACGCTGGTGGCGATCCTGACACGTTGGTTGATCGCCAAGATGGCAGACCTCGAGCGTGGGCTTACCCCGGTTACTCTGCGCAACCATATCGTGGTGCTCGGCTGGACCAGCCAGACCCTGCCCTTGTTGAGCGAATTGCTGGGCGCCTCTGGCCGCATGCGGCGGTTTCTCGAAAAGCATGAAATCAAACGGCTGAGACTGGTGGTGTTATCGGAACATGCATCCTCAGGTCAGGCCCACGAGCTGCGCATTGAACCCGGCATCGGTAACAAGGCGCGCCAGATCATCCTGCGTTCTGGCCTGGCCATCCAGCCCGATGCCCTGCAGCGGGTGGCTTGCCTGGAAGCCGCCGCCGTGATTGTCCCCAGCGCCACCCACCAGGCAGGCAGCCTGGTGACTTCCGATGTGGAGACCGTCAAGGCCTTGCTGTCTATCGCGGCTCAGGCCCGTCATCGAAATACAGCGTTGCCCTACGTCGTTGCTGAAGTTCAGGATATTCGAAAGCTTCCCGTTATTGAGCGGGCCTATCCGGGCGCGGTGGAGGTGGTTGCAGGTGATGCAACCATCAGCCGCCTGATGGTACAGAACATCCTTCATCCAGGGCTCTCAGAGATCTACAACGAGTTGCTGACAGCAGGGTATGGCAACGAAATCTATGTGCGCGGGGGTGAAGCCCTGGCCGGGATGACCCTGGCAGAGCTGGCTGCCCAGCGCCCGAAGGCCATCGTTCTGGGGTTATTGAAAGCCGTGAGCACCGGCTGGGATATCAGGTTGCCTGCGTCCTCGGACTCGTTGATCGAAACCTCAGACAGGGTGATCATGCTGGCCAGGGATTACCTGGAAACCGAACCGGATACGAAAGCCCCTGTGTTGCCTGCGATCAGCCGAAGCGAACCCATAAGCCGGCCGCCGGCTCAGAGTGAGCAGATTCATCGGGTGTTGGTGCTGGGCTGGAATCGCCGTGTGCCCAGCCTGATTGGCGAGTTCTCCAGCTATCACCAAAAGCAGTTCGAGGTAGCGGTGGTGTCGGTGGTGCCAGCTAAAGAGAGGCAGCAGGAGATTGATCGCTACCTGGGTGAGCAGCAGCGGGTGGTCTGTCGCCATGTGGAAGCTGATTACATGGCGCAGGGCGAACTGCGCCGTGTCGGCCCGCTAAACTACGATTCGATAGTGTTGTTGAGCAGTGACCGACTGGCTTCTGGTGAGGAAGCGGATGCCCGGGCGATGGTCGGTTACCTGCAACTGGAGGACATTCTCAGTGAAGGAAGCCGTCGGCCCCAGCTCATAATGGAGTTGAGCGACCCTGACAATCGCGATCTGTTGACCGGCTCCCGGAGTGAGATGATGATCGGGCCGATGATTATCAGTCATGTCCTGGCACAGGTGGCACTGCGGCGTGAGTTGAGGGTGGTTCTGGATGAGCTGTTCACGACGGGTGGAGCTGAAATCCAGTTCAGGGCGCCGGACAATTATTCCCTGCCCGCCAGCGTCAGCTTCCAGGTGCTGGAAAAAATTCTCGCGGCGGAGGGTGAAATTGCCCTTGGCGTCTATCGCCATCAGGCCGACGCCACCGGGCGCCATCTGCAACTGAACCCACTGCGTGAAACCTGGCTCGACCTGTTGCCCGGTGACCGGCTGGTAAGTCTGTGCTGGTCTGGCTGAAGGGTTTGATTCGGGTCATTTTGGTATTCATGGAAAAAATGCCGAATATAGATAATATAAATTTCAATTATAAATTCAAAGCCACTAGAGTGTCTTTCAACGTCAGCGCTTTGCTCGTTTTTTGAGCGGTTTCGCTGGTTCGCCGATGTCATCCAACATTACGAAACAGGATTGAACATGCCATATTCAAACGACGTTCTTGCCGCCAAGAGCCTGATCGAAACGAATGGCCCCAGCTGGGCTAACATCAACCCCGAGCACGTCGCTCGCATGCGCTCTCAGAATCGTTTCAAGACCGGTCTGGATATTGCCAGGTTCACGGCCAAGATCATGCGTGAAGATATGGCCAATTACGACGCCGACACCGCACAGTACACCCAGTCTCTGGGTTGCTGGCACGGCTTTATTGGCCAGCAGAAGATGATTGCCATCAAGAAGCATTTCGGTAGCACCAAGCGTCGTTATCTGTACCTGTCCGGCTGGATGGTTGCCGCCCTGCGCTCAGAGTTCGGCCCACTGCCCGATCAGTCCATGCATGAGAAGACTACCGTTGCCGGTCTGATCGAAGAGCTATACACCTTCCTGCGTCAGGCGGATGCCTGGGAACTGAACCACCTCTTCCGTGATCTGGAAGAAGCCAACAAGGCCGGTGATTCTGCCAAGGCCAAAGAACTCGAAAGCAAGATCGACAACCATGAGACGCACATCGTGCCGATCATCGCCGACATCGATGCCGGTTTTGGTAACGCCGAAGCGGCTTACCTTCTGGCCAAGAAGATGATCGAAGCTGGCGCTTGCTGTATTCAGATTGAAAACCAGGTCTCTGACGAGAAGCAATGTGGCCACCAGGACGGTAAAGTAACCGTGCCCCACGAAGATTTCGTCTCCAAGATCAATGCTGTACGTTACGCATTCCTGGAACTGGGTGTGGATGACGGTGTGATCGTTGCACGTACCGACTCTCTGGGTGCCGGCCTGACCCAGAAGATCGCTGTGACTAAAGAGCCGGGCGATATCGGTGACCAGTACAACAGCTTCCTGGACGGCGACGACATCGCTTCCGCCGACGACATCCAGAATGGTGATGTAGTTATCAAGCAGGGCGGCAAACTGGTTAAGCCCAAGCGTCTAGCCAGTGGTCTGTACCAGTTCAAGCAAGGGTCTGGCGAAGACCGTGTTGTGCTGGACTGTATTACCAGTCTGCAGAACGGTGCTGACCTGCTGTGGATCGAAACCGAGAAGCCCCACGTTGGCCAGATTGCTGCCATGGTTAACCGCATCCGTCAGGTTGTGCCGGACGCCAAGCTGGTTTACAACAACAGCCCGTCCTTCAACTGGACCCTGAACTTCCGCCAGCAGGTATTCGATGCCTGGAAAGCAGACGGCAAGGACGTATCTGCGTACAACCGCGACAAGCTGATGAGTGTTGAGTATGACAACACCGAACTGGGTCAGCTGGCGGATGAGTGGACGGCTAACTTCCAGCGCAACTCTGCTCGCGAAGCCGGAATCTTCCACCACCTGATCACCCTGCCAACCTACCACACGACAGCACTATCTACCGACAACCTGGCGAAGGGCTACTTCGGTAAAGAAGGTATGCTGGCCTACGTGAAAGGTGTTCAGCGCGAAGAACTGCGCCAGGGCATTGCTACTGTCAAGCACCAGGACATGGCTGGCTCCAACATCGGCGACGATCACAAGGAGTTCTTTGCCGGCGAAGCTGCCCTGAAGGCAGGCGGTAAGGACAACACAATGAACCAGTTCGGCTAACCGAACGGTCCGGCTGTCTGCTTCGGACTTCGGCCCGGGTACGTATAAGAAAAAGCCCCACCAGTAAAATGGCGGGGCTTTTTCGTGGACATTCCATCAACGTGGCGTTTATTTTTATACCACACTTTTTCTATATAACTGATTAATAGAATAAAAACCTGATCCCTATGGCTCTTCTCCGGCCCTATGAGTGAAAAAAGGATGCCGGCGCCCAGCAGATACGTTATCCCGCATTACGCTCTCTTTCTGCGTCTAACAATGCTCGTTTACGTTCCACTCCCCAGCGATAGCCTCCAAGGCTTCCATCGCCTCTTAAGACACGATGGCAAGGAATCAGCACGCCAACGCGGTTCTTAGCACAGGCTGATGCAACGGCACGAACCGCTTTGGGTTTATCAATTCCAGCAGCCACCTCACTGTAACTGACCACGTCACCTTCTCTAATACTCAACAGAAATTGCCAGACTTTCATTTGAAATGCCGTACCTCGCATATCAATGGGTAAATCGGGTCTGGGAGCACCTTGGCTGATATGCTGGTCTAGTGCTTGCACCCAAGCATCAAGCTCGGGTGCATCCTTCGCAGGTGAAGCACTCAGCTCTGCTTTAGGGAACTCTACCTTCAGTTTGGTAATAAGCGATGTTTCATCTTCACCAAACTGTGCGAAGCAGACCCCTTTGTCCGTTGCGGCCATGACCATTGGTCCAAGCGCTGTGTTACGACAAGCGTAGGTAATGGTTTCTCCTGCCCCTCCCGCTCTGTAAGCCTTAGGGGGCATCCCTATATTGCGGGTAGCTTCGCCGTAGACGCGACTAATGGAGCCAAATCCCGATGAGAAAATGGCTTCAGTAACGCCTTCCCCCTCCTTCAGTGACTTTTTGAATCGCTGCATTCTGGCAGCATCTTGATAAGCCTTGGGTGAAACACCAAACGCTTCTTTGAAAATTCGTTGTAGCCTGGAAGGAGATAGTCCTGCGATATCTGCCAAGGTAGAGAGAGTTAGTTGCTCATCAGCATGTTTTTCAATATAACGAGCTATCTCTACTAGCCGGACAACCCGAGGCGTTCCTTCATCTGCTTGGCAGCGTTTACAGGGGCGAAAACCTGCCACCATGGCTGCGTCAAAGCTGGGAAAGAACCTTAGGTTCTCAGGTTTGGCAGGGCGAGAAGAGCAGGATGGCTTGCAGAATACGCCAGTGGTGACAACGCCATAATAAAAATCCCCGTCCCGTGACCGATCCCTTGCAACAACCGCCACTCGCATTTCCTGTTCAGATGGCATCGTCATCACTCTACCCTTAATCCAAAATTGATAGCCCTTATAAGATCTGACTTCACTATGTGTTTCCATCCGTTTATTGCTAAATAATCGTAACCGCTCCACAAACCCCGTCTTTTTACGATGGGGTTTGGCTGTCACGTTGCAATACCTGAAGTGCAGTTTCACGGCAGCAGTGCTTCTTTATCCTCGACGCTGTTGATCTGGGCATGCGCTCGCGCCCTTGGGCTGCCTTTCTCGTAATGGGGTTGCTGAACAACGTAATTCCCTTCGTTCTTATCGTCTGGGGGCAGACTCAAATTGCATCTGGGCTCGCATCCATCCTTAACGCGACCCCTGTTTTCGTTTTGAAGACGGTGATGCGTACGACGTCGAAGTGTGCGATTACCATTGAGTGAGGTAACAACTATGGCTATTCCAAACACTGCCGGTATGCAGCGCAAGCCAACGCATCCTGGCGAAATGCTCAGAGAGGATTTTGTCCCGGACTATGGGTTGACTGTCGCAGGGCTGGCCGAATCTTTGGGGGTGTGCTGTCAGTCCTGAAATGGCTCTTCGGCTTGGTCGTTTGTTTGGTAACTCGCCAGAGTTTTGGCTGAATGCGCAGCGTGCCATTGATTTGTGGACGGTGGCGCAATTGGTTAAGGACGAGGTCTCCCAAATTAAACCATTGCACGCCGCATAACCAAGCCATGCACCGGATGTCAAAACCTCCGATTCGCTAAGGCTTTGTCACCGGTGATGGCAGGCGTTTGGGCGCCGCCGCCGGCAGTGACCTTGACCTTGCGTGTGGTGGACTTCCCCAAACGTGTATCATTCTTCTCCCCTCACTCAACCAGATTCGCCATGCTTGAGAGTACGTCTTCCCCCGTTATCGCTGTCATCGGGGCCGGCCCTGCCGGCTTGATGGCTGCCGAGGTTATCGCACGCGCCGGCTTCTCCGTGGACGTCTTCGATGCCAAGCCCAGCGTCGGGCGCAAACTTCTGCGGGCAGGCATTGGCGGCCTGAATCTGACCCATGCTGAACCTCTGGCAGCTTTTATTAACCGCTATGGCGAACGCACTGGGCAGGTTGCTCCCATGTTGGATATTTTTGGTCCTTCGCAGCTACTGGACTGGGTTCACGGGCTTGGTATTGAAACATTTGTCGGTTCGTCCCAGCGGGTATTTCCCGTGGGCAAGAAAGCGGCGCCGCTGTTGCGAGCCTGGCTGCATCGTCTTCGCGGCATGGGGGTAAAGTTTCATATGCGATGGTGCTGGCTGGGCTGGCAGGATGATGGCACTTTACAGTTCGATACACCTGAGGGAGCTCAGTCTGTTCGCGCCCAGGCTACCGTGCTGGCGATGGGTGGCGCGAGCTGGCCTGAGCTGGGGTCTGACGGCAAGTGGGTGTTGCCGTTGCAGCAGCAGGGTCTCTTTGTCGCGCCGCTGAAACCCAGCAATTGTGGCTTTCAGGTGAGCTGGAGTGACCACTTCCGGGAACGCTTTGCGCGGCAGCCGGTCAAGTCGGTACAGGCGCGTTTGAGCAGTAACAGCCCGAATAACGACGGCTGGTACAGCGGCGAGCTGATGGTCACGGAGGATGGGCTCGAAGGCGGTCTGATCTACGCGCTGTCTGCGACTGCGCGGGAGGCGGTGGCGCAGTACGGTCATGCCATTGCATTGATCGACCTGAACCCGGGCCGGACCGAGGCCCAACTGACCGAGCGTTTATCCCAACCGCAGGGCCGCCGCTCTCTGGCTAAGCATTTGAAGACTAAAGCGGGAATTGATGGCGTAAAAGCGGGCCTGCTCAGAGAGTTCTGCGCCAGCGACGTGATGAAGGATCCGCAGCAATTGGCTCGCCATATCAAGCAGCTTCCGGTGCCTCTGGGCGAACCCTTTGCCATCGGCAGGACCATCAGCAGTGCGGGTGGTGTGCGTTTTGAAGACCTGACGGATGATCTGATGCTGAAGACCCTGCCGGGCGTATTCTGTGCCGGGGAAATGCTGGACTGGGAAGCCCCCACGGGCGGTTATTTGCTGACCGGTTGCTTTGCCAGTGGTTGGCTTGCGGGGTCTGGTGTGGTCGCATCGCTCTGAAGTCCGGTTAAATAAAAAAGGCTTGGCTGATAGCCGGGCCTTTTTCTACCAGGAACCACCCTCGGACGCAGCCAGCGTTCGGCTGCGCTCGGGAGTGTTCTGGTGGCGCTTACTTGAGATCAAAACGATCTGCGTTCATCACCTGGGTCCAGGCAGCTACAAAGTCTTTTACAAACTTCTCTTTTGCATCCGCCTGTGCGTAGACTTCAGCAACAGCGCGAAGCTGCGAGTTGGAACCGAAGACCAGGTCGACACGGGTGCCTGTCCACTTCACGTCACCACTCTTACGGTCTCGACCTTCGAACACGTCCGGATCAGCCGACGTCGGCTTCCATTCGATATTAATGTCGGTCAGGTTCACGAAGAAATCGTTCGTGAGCTTGCCCGGCGAGTGAGTCAGTAAGCCGTGTTTGGCTTGCTTATAGTTGGCATCCAGTACCCGCATACCACCTACCAACACGGTCATCTCCGGTGCGCTCAGGCCCAGCAACTGCGCCTTGTCGATCAACATTTCTTCATCGCGAACGGTGAACGCCGCGCGACGATAGTTGCGGAAGCCGTCGGCCTCAGGCTTGAGCCAGTCGAACGTTTCAACATCGGTCTGCTCATCGGTCGCATCGGTACGGCCCGGTGCAAACGGCACTTCGATGTTGTGACCTGCATCCTTGGCTGCCTTCTCAACTGCTGCGGCGCCGCCGAGAACGATCAGGTCGGCCAGGGACACCTTTTTGTTGCCGGACTGGGCATCGTTAAAGGCCTTCTGAATGCCTTCCAGGGTCTGCAGTACTTTTGCCAGTTGCTGGGGCTGGTTTACATCCCAGTCTTTCTGCGGTGCCAGGCGAATGCGGGAACCGTTCGCCCCACCACGCAGGTCGGAACCACGGAATGTGGAAGCAGAAGACCACGCAGTGTATACCAGCTCGGACACAGACAGTTCAGACGTCAGAATCTTGCCTTTCAGATCCTTGATGTTCTGCGCATTAATCAGTTCGTGATCAACTGCAGGAACCGGATCCTGCCAGATCAGGTCTTCAGCCGGAACTTCCGGGCCGAGGTAGCGGGTTTTCGGGCCCATGTCACGATGGGTCAGCTTGAACCAGGCGCGGGCGAAGGCGTCTGCGAACTCGTCCGGATTCTTATGGAAGTGCTCGCAGATCTTGCGATACTCAGGATCTTCACGCATCGCCATGTCAGCGGTAGACATCATGATGTGAACGCGCTGGGATGCATCTTCGGCATCCGGAGCATGGTCTTTCTCTGCCAGGCCCTTGGCCTGCCACTGCTGGGCACCGGCGGGGCTCTTTGTGAGTCCCCACTCGTAGCCGAACAGCATGTCAAAGTAACTCATATCCCACGTAGTCGGGGTTGGCGTCCAGGCACCTTCAAGACCACTGGTGATAGTGTCGCGGCCTTTGCCGCTGCCATGGCTGTTTTTCCAGCCAAAGCCCATGGCTTCCATCGGAGCGGCTTCCGGCTCGGGGCCAACATTGGACGGATCACCGGCACCGTGGGTTTTACCGAAGGTATGGCCACCAGCCGTCAATGCGGCCGTTTCATAGTCGTTCATCGCCATGCGGGCAAAGGTTTCACGTATGTCGCGAGCGGAAGCCAGCGGATCAGGGTTGCCGTCCGGGCCTTCCGGGTTAACGTAAATCAGACCCATCTGAACAGCGGCCAGCGGGTTTTCGAGCTCGCGGTCGCCGGAATAACGGCTATTTGGCTTATCGCTGGTGGCCAGCCATTCTTTCTCGGCGCCCCAGTAAATATCCTCTTCCGGCTGGAAGATGTCTTCACGGCCACCGGCAAAGCCGAAGGTCTTAAAGCCCATGGATTCCATCGCCACGTTACCGGTCAGAATGAACAGGTCAGCCCAGGACAGCTTGTTGCCGTATTTCTGCTTGATCGGCCACAGCAGGCGACGGGCTTTGTCGAGGTTACCGTTATCGGGCCAGCTGTTAATTGGTGCAAAACGCTGGTTGCCAGTGCCTGCGCCGCCACGGCCGTCACCGGTGCGGTAGGTACCTGACGCGTGCCACGCCATACGAATGAAGAACGGACCATAGTGACCGTAGTCTGCCGGCCACCAATCTTGGGAATCGGTCATCAGGTTGGTGAGGTCTTTCTTAACTTCTGTCAGGTCAAGTTTCTTGAATTCTTCAGCGTAATCAAAGTCTTCACCTAGCGGGTTAGACTTCGGAGAATGCTGGTGCAAAATTGAGAGATTAAGCTGGTTTGGCCACCAGAAACTGTTTCCGGGAGCGCTGCCACCCATCTGGGTTCGTGACCCATGCATAACCGGGCACTTGCCCTCTTTATTATCCAGTGCGTCCATATCTTGTTCTCCAATTCTTGCTGTGTTTATTTGCGGAATTGAACCGTAGGTAGACTATAGAACAACTTTAATCTATTAGTTAAAGGTATTTTATGTACTGTTACGATAGTTTTTATCTATAATTAAATCTTGTGTACGTTCAATCGGTTATACTGACAGACTACGACTCTAAGTTATGTGTTTTATCTATACCGGTAGACAGCCTATTCTTAAGGGATATTCCAAACTCAGCAGACAGGGAGGGTTCCACCCGTGATCCCCAACACCATGAAAGCCATGGTTCTTAACGGCCATGGCGGTCTCGACGCGCTGGAGTATCAGGATGTGCCCACGCCGGAACCGGCGGTCGGTCAGGTTTTGGTACAGGTTACAGCAACCGCCAAGAACAATACGGACCGAAAGGCCCGGGAAGGGCTCTACCCCACCAAAAAGGGGGAAATGAAGTCCTTCCAGATGGGCGGCAAGCCGACGCTGATTTTCCCCCGGATTCAGGGCGCGGATATCGCGGGCCGTGTGGTGGCTGCGGGTGAAGGTGTGGATGAAAGTCGCATCGGTGAACGCGGTCTGCTGGATTTCAACATCTATGCCGATGACCGCCGGGATATCAACCTGACGCCGGATTATTACGGCCACGGGGCGGACGGAGGTTACGCTGAATACGTGACCTTGCCTTCGGATCAGTTCCATCACATTGCTAATCCGGAGCTGTCGGATGCGGAAGTGTCAGCAATGGGTATGTGCTCCTATCAGACCGCCCTGCACATGGTGACGTCAGCCAATATCCAGGCCGGGGAGCGGGTTCTGGTGACCGGAGCCAGCGGCGGCGTGGGGACAGCCCTGATCCAGCTTTGCCGCATTATCGGAGCTGTTCCCTATGCCCTAAGCCAGCAGGACAAAGCCGCATCACTATTGGATTTGGGGGCGGAAGCGGTTCTGGACCGTTCTGATATGGACAGCTTTGTTGACCGGGTCAAAGAGGCTACCGGCGGCAAACCGATGGATGCGGTGATGGATCTGGTGGGTGGAGAGATGACCGACCGGTTCATCGATATCATGATCTTCGATATGAACACCCGCAGCACCTACCCGCGCCTCAGCATAGCCGGCGCCAGCGGTGGCAATATCAGCGAGATTCTCTGGACCCGGATCTATCTCTACCAGGTACAGATCTTCGGCGTCTCACACGGTACCCGTGAAGAAGCGGAGCAGTTGATAACGTGGATTCGTGGTGGCCAGTTGAAGCCCGTGCTCCACGGCGCCTTCAAACTCTCGGAGCTGCATCAGGCAGAGGAATACTTCGTAAATCGAGGCAGTAACTACCTGGGTAAGATTGTAATTGTGCCTGACTCGCAATGGCGTGAGCATGGCAAGCCCTATTCACTTCTCGACAAATAAAAGCCACTTGTTGCCTTTACGCGGCTGGGCCTTAGCCCGATATTTTCAAATCTTCGCTCAAGGAATGCTATGAACAACAGACCTGATACACACAGCAAGCTCATCGGTTACCTGCTCTGGATCTTCGGATTCCTGGGCGCCCACCGCTTTTACTATGGCAAACCCATCACCGGGACCATCTGGTTCTTTACCCTGGGGTTGCTGTTTATCGGCTGGATTATCGACCTGTTCCTGATCCCGGCCATGGATCGGGAGGCCGACAGTCGGTTCAACGAAGGCGATACCAGCTACAACATCAGTTGGATCTTGCTGACCTTCCTCGGTGTCTTCGGTCTCCATCGCATGTACATGGGTAAGTGGATTACCGGCGTCATCTACCTGCTTACCGGCGGCCTGTTCCTGATAGGTGTGCTGTATGACTTCTGGACCCTGAACAGCCAGGTCTCTGACAAGAACGCTGGCCTGTTGCACGCTGGGCAGTTGAGCGATGTCAGGTGATAACCCCAGTGTGACAGCTCACTGCAAGCGTTCGATGTGCACCCGTGCGATCGGGTTATCCCAGCGCTGGGTGCCGCCGAGAGTGGAGGTTGTCAGGCCATCGGCCTGGGTGATTACGCCCGCGTGAACATAAACCGCATTGCGCAGGTCATCGCGGGCCGCATTAAAGCCTTCGGCAAGACCGGTCGCGGTATCGGCAGTTTCGCTGTTGGCTTCGGTGCCGGTATCGTAAGCGTTCAGGTTATAGGTGTAGGTGCCGGGCTGGGTCGGTACTGCCAGATTATTGAGCGCCAGGAACCCATCGTTAGTGGGTAACAGCATGGTCACGATCGACAAGTGCGTGTTGGCAGTGGCGTTATCGGTATTCACTGTCGCGGTTGTGGTAGCGCCGCCGGGCTCAAACAAGGCCTGATCGGGGGTGTGTGCCGCAACTAGCAGGGGCGTGTAATACAATCCCCGGGTAGGGTTATGAATTTCCACATCAAATGCTGCCGCCTGCGACGGCAGGGGCGCGGCGGCAAATGTTAGTGTTGAGCAGGGCGGTAAGAGTGACGGTTAGTGTTGTTTTGAATCGCATGGGAATAGCCTTCTTTGGATTGACCAAAGCAGAGCGTATCCAACGCTGGGTTGTCTGTCAGTTTTCTAACAGTTTGGCAGCAGGCTCTGTGATAAAGCGTTCAGTGCCCTGAGGTCAACAACACAAATATGCCCACGGGCATAATCCAGAAGCCCTTCGCGGCGCAGCTCATTGAGTTGGGAGCTGACGACCGGTCGGCTGCTCCCACGAGCTCTGCCAACTCTTGCTGGGTCAGCGGTACATCAACCTCATGACCATGTACGCAGTGTCCACCGGCCTGGCCGACCAAATCACGCAAAGCTACCGCAATGCGCCCACGCACGCCCAGTGTCATCAACGCATACAACCGTCGCTCAGTGATTTCCTGGCGCCGGGCCAGCATCCCGATGACGCGAACCATCAACGCATGATCACTGATCAGCTGCGCCCTGAATGCCGTCGCCGTGTAGCGTTGCACGCAAGTCGGCCCTTTCGCGGTTACCGTCTGTGTCGCGCGGGCTGTTTCGCCCAGGCCTGGCCCCAGTATTTCTCCTGCCCCCAGAACTGCCGAAATGCTTGCTGTACCGGAGGTATTCACATGTTCCAGTTTGAGATGCCCTGACTCAATTACGTATATGTGGTTTTCGGTCTGGCCCTGGTGGTAGAGCACATCCCCCGGAGTCAGGTTCAGGCTACAAACGGGCGACGTCTGATCAAGCAGACCTTCCATAGGGTTATCCCC
>JBDNIR010000492.1:0-4391 GCA_041688195.1 Marinobacter sp. | reverse complement strand
TGCATGTAACCAGGTATAGGGTGAGCGCGTGTTTGGATTGTTCGGTAAGAAATCCAATGCTGTTCTGGGTGTGGATGTCAGCTCCAGCTCGGTAAAGCTGTTAGAGCTCTCTAAGCAGGGCGATCGCTACAGGGTGGAAAGCTACGCAGTGGAACCACTGCCGGCGAACGCTGTGGTTGAGAAAAACATAACAGACGTTGAGGCTGTTGGTGAAGCGCTGAAGCGTGTCGCTGGCAAAGCTCGAACGAGCGTCAAGCATGCTGCTGTGGCAGTGTCTGGCTCCGCTGTTATAACCAAGCTGATACAAATGAATTCGGGCCTCAATGAATTCGAGATGGAAGATCAGATCGGTCTGGAAGCTGATCAATACATTCCGTATCCCCTTGATGAAGTCGCCATCGACTTTGAAGTACAGGGCCCCTCCGAAACCAATCCTGATCAAGTTGACGTTCTGCTGGCAGCCTGCCGCAAAGAGAACGTCGACATCCGTGAAGATGCGCTCAGTATTGCATCGCTGACCGCAAAGATTGTGGATGTGGAAGCGTATGCGCTTGAGCGTGCCTACTCGTTGATTGAGCGGCAGCTTGAATCCCAGGGCGAGGAACTCGTGGTTGCCATTGTGGATGTCGGGGCGACGATGACAACGCTGAGTGTTCTTGCTGAAGGCAAAACCGTGTACACCCGCGAGCAGCTCTTCGGTGGTAAGCAGTTGACCGAAGAGATTCAGCGTCGCTACGGCCTCTCGCTTGAAGAGGCTGGCCTGGCGAAAAAGCAAGGTGGGCTGCCCGATGATTACGAGTCCGAGGTGCTTACGCCTTTCCGTGAAGCGGTTGTGCAACAGGTTGCCCGGGCCCTGCAGTTCTTCTTTGGCGCCAGCCAGTACAACTCTGTTGATTACGTGATTCTTGCGGGCGGTACGGCCTCGATCCAGGGCCTGACAGAGATGGTCGAAAACAAGACCGGAACGCATACGCTGGTTGCTAACCCGTTTGCGGATATGGCCGTTAGCTCTCGCGTTAACGCATCTGCATTGGGCAATGACGCACCGTCGCTGATGATTGCCTGTGGTTTGGCGATGAGGAGCTTTGACTGATGGCGAACATTAACCTCAGGCCCTGGCGTGAAGAGCTCAGGGCAGAAAAACAGCAACAGTTCATCGTCATGCTCGTTGGTGCCGCAGTCGTCGCAGCGGGTCTCGCATTTCTCTGGAAGTCTGATATGGATGGCCGGATAGCTTACCAGCAATCTCGCAATGCCTATGTCCAGACAGCAATGAAAGAGCTGGATAGTCAGATCACGGAAATTGAAAACCTGCGACGGCAGCGGGACGAGTTGCTGGCGCGTATGCGTGTCATTCAGGACTTGCAGGGTAAGCGTCCTGTCATCGTCCGGGTGTTCGATGAGTTGGTGCAGACTTTGCCGGACGGGTTGTTCTACAGCGACCTCAAAAAGGTTAATGAGCGCATCGACATCGTTGGTATGGCCGAGTCTAACAGCCGGATTTCAACACTCATGAGACGTTTCGAGACTTCAGAATGGTTTGATGATCCAAATCTTTCCAATGTTTCTGCAGCTGATAATCAGCGGGCTGGATATAGCCAGTTCAACCTGTCAGTCACTCAGCGAACTCCAGGTGTCGAAGAGGAGGCCAAGCAATGAGCCTCGCAGATTCGATGAAAAGCCTGAACGAGTTCGATATCAATGACCTCGACGTTAATAATGCAGGCATATGGCCTGCGCCGATTAAAGCCATTGTGGTGCTCATTGTCTTTGGCCTGATTCTGGGGGGCGGCTACTGGTTTTTTGTTAAAGATCAGTATGTGCGACTTGCCGGAGTTGAGAAGACCGAGCTCGAGCTGAGGGAACAATACGAGCAAAAGGCCTATAAGGTCGCGAACCTGGAAGTGTTCAAGAACCAGATGGTTGAAATGCAGGAAACCTTCGGGGCGTTGGTAAAACAGTTGCCGAGCGATACCGAAGTTCCGGGGCTGCTTGAAGATATTACCAACACGGCGCTCGGGAGTGGGCTTGAACTCCGGGAGATCAAACTTCAGTCGGAACAACGCCGGGATTTTTATGTAGAGCTTCCCATCAATATTCAGGTTTCTGGCACTTATCACGAGTTGGCTTCTTTTGTCAGCAGTGTGGCCAGCCTACCGCGTATTGTGACGCTGCATGACTTTACGATTAAACCAAAAAGCGGTGAAAGTGACAGGCTGGATATGCAGGTTCTGGCACGCACATACCGCTACCGGGCTGGAGAATGAGCATGACAAAGCAGCATGCGGGGAAAGCCTGGTTGAGTTTCTGTCTTGCGTCACTTTTGGCAGGTTGTTCCCAGGGTAATGGCTTTGCGGATCTTGACAGGTTTATGGAGGAGACACGCTCCAAGCCCCGGGGGTTTGTTGAGCCGCTGCCGGAATTTAACGCTTATGAAGCATTTACCTATGCCTCAGCTGACCGACGGGCACCTTTTGAGCCCCCGGTAGATGTGCAACTGACGATGGTGGATGAGCAGCCCCAAAGTGATGTTGAACCTGACCTCGACCGACCCAGGGAGGTGCTGGAAAACTATGCGCTTACCGAGTTGAATATGGTTGGTACCTTGGGTGGCAGCGGTAGGAATCCTTTCGCGCTCGTTTCTGATAGTGAAGGCGGCGTGCACCGGGTAAGAACCGGGAATTATATGGGGCAGAATTACGGACGCATTATTGGTGTCAGTGATTCGCGTGTCGAGTTGATAGAAGTAGTACCCAATGGCCGGGGAGGCTGGGTAGAACGCCCCCGATCCCTTTCGCTGAATGAGGGTTGAGGAGCGGCATGATGACAACTGAAAGAAAAACACACGAACGATACAGTTTGGGGTCGAGGCTAGCGATGTTCAGAAAATTTACCGTATGCGTCAGCATGGTTGCTCTTGGGATGGTGCCCTGTCTGGCCAGTGCGGTCACCCTTCAGGATGTATCCTTTTCTTCACTTCCGGGTGATCGGACACAGGTAACGCTGAACTTTGACGATCAGCCGCCGGAGCCCACCGGATACACCATTGAAAGGCCTGCTCGTATTGCAGTCGATCTTCGAGATACCCAGAGTGGGCTTGATAGCCGCAACATCTCCCTGGGTTCAGGTAACGCGCAAAGCATGACGGTGGTTGAAACCAAGGACAGGACCCGTTTGATATTTAACCTGGTGGAACTGGCGCCCTACCAAACCTCACGATCTGGCAACTCTTTGGTGCTAACCATTGGCGCCAGCGAGGGTGGCGGTGCGTCAATGGCCCAGTCTGAACCCGGCTCGAGTCAGTCAGTGAGCTCATCCGGGAGCCGTTCCGATTTTGGTTTGACGGGCGTTGATTTCCGGCGGGGGCAAAATGGCGAAGGTCGCGTGATAGTCTCACTTGGTGACAGTAAAACGCCGATTGACCTCACCGAGTCCGGCGGCCGTATACGCCTTGTGCTTGAAGATACAGAGGTTCCGGCCGACCTTCGCCGCCGGCTGGATGTAACGGACTTCGCTACGCCGGTTTCTCGCGTGGATACCTATATGGAAGGTAACAACGCCGTCATTGAGATCCGCCCGGAAGGCAGCTACGATTATATTGCCTATCAGGCAGACAACGTCTTTACCGTCAGTGTGGAGCCGCTAAGCGAGGAAGAGGCAGAACTTCGTCGTGAGGACAAATTCCCCTACACCGGCGACAAGCTGTCTCTCAACTTCCAGGATATTGAGGTACGTTCGGTTCTTCAGCTGATTGCTGACTTTACCGGACTGAACCTTGTTGCCAGCGACACCGTCAGTGGCAGCATTACACTTCGCCTCCAAAACGTGCCATGGGATCAGGCCCTGGATCTTATTCTTAAAACGAAAGGTCTGGATAAGCGGCAGATTGGTAACGTCCTTCTTGTTGCGCCAGCTGACGAAATTGCGGCCCGTGAGCGACTTGAGCTTGAAACGACCAAACAGATTGCGGCGCTGGCGCCGGTTCGGTTAGATATTATTCAGGTCAACTACGCCAAGGCGGCTGATATTGTTGCTTTGATCAAAGCCGATGAAGAGCTGATCTCTGATCGGGGCTTCGTGTCTTCTGACGAGCGCACAAACACCATCAGCGTGAGAGAGTCGACAGACAAGCTTGAACAGATCCGGCGTCTGGTCACTACCTGGGACGTGCCTGTTCGTCAGGTCTTGATCGAGGCACGGTTGGTGCGGGCACAAACAGATTTAGCGGAAGAGTTGGGTGTTCGCTGGGGCGCTGCAGGCCGCTCAAATGTTAACGGTGGTGAGAATAACATCGGATTTGGCGGTGCCATCGGTCAAGGCCAGCTTGGTAACAATGTTGACCTGGGTGGACTGAATGTGGACCTCGGTGTCTCTCGGGCAAATACATCTTC
>JBDNIR010000108.1:0-3974 GCA_041688195.1 Marinobacter sp. | reverse complement strand
TATCGGAGCACTTACTGACGCCAGCATCGAAGACGCCACGCTGGCGCACCTGACCACTTATGCCCGCGCACTCGGGCTGGCTTTTCAGGTTCAGGACGACTTGCTCGATATAGAGGGGGACACTCAGGTAATGGGCAAACCCAAAGGTTCGGACGTTGCACGGGCCAAGCCCACTTACCCCGCCCTGCTCGGTGCCGAGGGCGCCCGAATGCATTTGGCGCAGCTACTGGATGCCGCGCTGGAGAGCCTGACACCCTTCGGCGCCCGGGCCGAGGCCCTTAGAGCCATGGCGGGATTTGTGGTAGCGCGTAATCATTGATCCTTCGGGGTGCTTTCGGTGTGAAACTACCCCCTTTAGTCCCCTATACTATGAGCTGTCACCATACAGCCGAATTTTCTGGAAAAGACCCGAGCGGATGCAGGACACATATTTATTCAAGGAAATCCCGGCGCAGCAACCCAACACACCGTTGCTCGATCGGATTGAGATGCCAGACCAGCTTCGCCTGCTGCAGAACGATCAGCTACCGCAACTGGCGCGGGAGTTGCGCTCGTTTCTGCTGTGGTCCGTAGGCCAGACCGGCGGCCATTTTGGTGCGGGTCTGGGCGTGCTGGAACTGACGGTTGCGCTGCATTATGTTTTCAATACACCCGAAGACCGACTGGTGTGGGACGTCGGCCATCAGGCCTACCCTCACAAGATTCTGACCGGGCGTCGCACTCGCATGTGGTCCATACGAAAGCAGTCCGGCCTTGCAGGCTTCCCAAAGCGAGCCGAGAGCCCCTACGATACCTTTGGTGTCGGGCACGCAAGCACGTCCATCAGTGCTGCTCTGGGCATGGCCATTGCCGCTCGCATGCAACATATACCCCGTAAAAGTATTGCCATAATCGGTGATGGGGCGATGACGGCGGGTATGGCCTTCGAAGCGCTCAATCACGCCGGTCATATTCGCGCCGATCTGCTGGTCATTCTTAACGACAATGACATGTCCATTTCCCACAATGTGGGTGGGCTCTCGAATTATTTTGCCAAGCTTCTGGCCAGCCGCACCTATAATCAGGTTCGCGACAGCAGCAAACGCGTACTGCAGGCAACCCCCAATCTGATGGCGCTGGCCAAGAAGACCGAAGAGCACTTCAAGGGCATGATTTCGCCCGGCACGCTGTTCGAAGAACTCGGCTTCAACTATATCGGGCCTATCGACGGCCACGACCTGCCGCTTCTGGTGGAAACCCTGGAGAACATCCGGGAGCTGGACGGGCCTCAGTTTCTGCACGTGGTCACCAAGAAAGGAAAAGGTTTTGATCTTGCCGAGGCCGATCCTATCGGCTATCACGCTATCAATAAGATCGAGCCAGTCCCGGCTAACAAAACCGCTCCGGTTACCAGCACTCCCAAGCTGCCCAAATACGCCAACGTATTCGGGCAATGGTTGTGTGATGTGGCGGAGCAGGACGAGCGCGTGGTTGGCATTACCCCCGCAATGTGTGAGGGCTCAGATCTGGTGGCTTTCAGCCAGCGTTTTCCAGAACGTTATTACGATGTCGCGATTGCTGAACAACACGCCGTTACTCTCGCGGCAGGGCTCGCGTGCGACGGTGGCAAGCCGGTGGTAGCTATTTACTCTACGTTCCTGCAGCGCGCCTATGATCAACTGATACATGACGTGGCTATCCAGAATCTGGACGTACTTTTCGCCATTGACCGCGCGGGTCTGGTCGGCGAAGACGGCCCGACCCATGCGGGAGCATTCGATCTCAGCTATCTCCGCTGCATTCCCAATCTGGTCATTATGGCTCCCTCGGACGAGAACGAAACCAGGCAGCTGCTTCAAACCGGTTTGAGCTTCGAAGGCCCTGCCGCGGTCCGCTATCCACGGGGTACTGGCCCTGGTGCAATTATCCAACAGGCATTAACACCGGTTCCAATCGGCCAGGGCCGCCGGGTCCGGGAGGGGGCTGGAGTCGCAATCCTGAATTTCGGTACCCTGCTGCGATCTGCCATGGAAGCGGCTGATGCACTGGGAGCAACCGTTGCGGACATGCGGTTTGTAAAACCCCTTGATGAAGCTCTGATTCGCCAACTGGCCGAGAGCCATGACTTGCTCGTCACACTGGAAGAGAACACCATCGCCGGCGGGGCGGGCAGCGCTGTGACGGAATATCTGAATGCTGCAGGTGTTGTTATGCCAGTGCTTCAGCTTGGCCTGCCGGACCGCTTTATCGACCATGGCAAGCACACAGAATTGTTAGCTGAGTGTGGCCTTAATGGGGAAGGGATACAGAGGTCTATAGAGCAAAGGCTCGCGTTGATTAAGCAACAGTAGGCCCTAGGCCCCGCTCACATTGCGATATCGTCGTCCTGATGGGTTTCCATCCAGTGTCCCAGCTTGCTTTGCTTGGTATCAAGGTAGTGTTCGTTGTGGGGATTACGTCCGACGTGTAACGGTACCCGCTCGATGATTTCAATACCCAGTGCCGTCAGCGCGTCCACCTTGCGGGGGTTATTGGTCATCAGCCTGAGACTCTTGACACCAAGGTGCTCAAGCATGTCACGACACATGGTGTAGTCACGGAGATCTGCCGCGAAACCCAGGCGCTCATTGGCCTCAACGGTATCGGCGCCCTGGTCTTGTAAATGATAGGCGCGGATTTTATTCAACAACCCGATACCCCGCCCTTCCTGCCGCAGATACATCAGCAGTCCCCGGCCTTCCCGGGCGATGCTGCGGAGAGCCTCCTCCAGTTGATAGCCACAATCACAGCGCATACTGTAAAGCGCGTCTCCCGTCAGGCACTCGGAGTGAGTCCGGGCGAGCATGGGCTCGTTGCTGTCGAGCGCACCGAGCGTGAGGGCAATGTGCTCCTTACCCGTCTCAGGCTCTTCGAACCCGTGCATATCAAAGACGCCGAACGGCGTCGGTAGTCGGCAAGTGTCGACGTAGCAAACGACCACGAAAATACCTCGTATTAAATTTGTAAGCGGCGCATTTTAGCAGAACAGGGCTACTGCGCGTAGCGAGATCATGCCGTCCTGGCCGGGCGTTGTTACAGAGTGAATTACGAAGGCAAGACGCATTCAGCTCGCTTTTTCCTGAAACCCAATAGCTCGATACCGGAGACTCATCCTGGCACTTACGCCCAACTTCTTACCCTAGCCGCCGGTAGCACTCATGAAGCGCAGTATCTGGGGTTCATCGTTAAGGTTAAAATGATGTTTCTCGGGTTTGATTAACATTGCGTCATGGAGGGCTTTTTGAACCCTGGCGTCTACTGAGACCTGATCGGAAGGACCATTTCTGAGGATCGCCCGTAAATCGAGCGAATGTTCGTTTCCGAGACACAACAGCAGCCGGCCTTCAGTGGTCACCCGCACACGATTACAGTCACCACAGAAGTTGTGACTGTGCGGGGAGATAAACCCGATGCGGTTGGCATGGCCGGGTATCTGATAATAGCGTGACGGCCCTCCGGTATCGTCGGCCACGGGCTCAAGGGCATAGCGGGAACGAATCACTTCGCGGATGTCATCACTGGAAAAAAAGGCACTGGCACGGTCGTGCTCAGTGATGACTCCCAGGGGCATCTCTTCAATGAAGCTCAGGTCCAGGCCTTGCGCCAAGGCGTAGTCAACCAGCGGCAGCACTTCATCATCATTGCGGCCTTTCATTACTACTGCATTGAGCTTGGTGTGCTGAAAACCTGCGCGCTGAGCGGCTTCTATTCCCGCCATGACCTTGCCGAGCCTGCCCGTTCGGGTAAGTTCGTGAAAACGCTCTTCATCCAGGCTGTCCAGGCTGATATTGAGACGGTCCACACCGGCGGCTTTCAGTGGCTCAGCCAAATCCTGTAACCGGCTACCATTGGATGTCATACACAGCTCCCGAAGCCCTGGCAAAGCACTGAGCTTTTTCGCCAGGTCCACGACCCCCGGCCTCACCAGAGGTTCGCCCCCGGTCAGGCGGATTTTG
>JBDNIR010000107.1:0-4524 GCA_041688195.1 Marinobacter sp. | reverse complement strand
TTCAGCCTCACAGGCCGGAAAATTCACGTTCCAGCAGCAGGGCTGGTCGGCCTGCCAGAGCGCGCGGATGACCCGCTCACCCCAGACGCTGACCGGTGCCCAGTTGATACCATCCCGGTTGAGGTAGGCCTGACTCAGGGCAATCGCCGGAACCCCCATGTGTTCTGCCGTCAGCACCGCGCCGACGGTACCGGAATATTGCACCGAATCACTGATATTGGCGCCGCAATTGACGCCGGACAGCACCAAATCCGGCGGGGTTTCACCGAACCATTCCGCTAACGCGAACAGCACGCAGTCCGCCGGCGTGCCGGACACCGCATAACGTCGGTTGGCATGCTGGTAGACCCGAAGCGGCGTATGCAACGAGATACTCTGGCCGGCACCGCTGCGGTCGTGTTCCGGCGCCACCACCCAGACCTCTTCCGCCAACGCATGGGCGATATCGGTCAGCACCTCCAGACCGGGCGCGGCGATGCCGTCGTCGTTGGTGATCAGTATCCGCTTCACCATCGCGTCATTCATGATTCGATTCCCTGTTTGCCTTGCTGGGCGATACGCCAGCCGGCTTCAGCCAACACATGGGCCCGCTCGCCGACCTGCAGTGCGTCAGCGTTGCTGGCATTGCCTTGTAATGCCCGGGCATAGACGCCCTGAATGATCGCCGCCAACCGGAACAGCGAGAATGCCAGAAACACATGCCAATCATTGATACCAGACCGGCCGGACTGCTGGCAGTAGCGCTCGATGATGGCTTGTTCATCAGGAATACCCAGTGCTGCCAGGTCCTCCCCAACCACACCGCGCATGCCAACCAGGTCATTGGGCAGGTGGTAAGGTAGGCAGTAATAGGCCAGATCGGCAAGGGGATGGCCCAGGGTGGAAAGCTCCCAGTCCAGAATGGCGATGATCTCCGGTTTATCATCAGCCAGCATCAAGTTGCCCAGACGGTAGTCACCGTGGGCGATAGCGCATTCGTCGTGTTTTGGCAGGTGCTCCGGCAACCAGGCCATAAGCTTGTCCATGGCGGGCATTTCATCAGTCCGGGAGGCTTGATACTGTTTGCTCCAGCGCGACACCTGCCGCGCGACGTATCCACCCGGCCGGCCAAAATCTCCCAATCCAATGGCGTCAACGTCAACACTGTGCAAGGCCGCCAGAGTATCCATGGCGGCCCGATGCACCGGTGTACGCTCGGAAAAACCAATATCCCGCAGGGCCGGATGACTGACCACCCTGCCCGGCATAAAGTCCATCACATAAAATGGCGTACCTATGATGTCACTGTCTTCACACAACACCCGGGTCCGGGGTACCGGCACGTCGGTGTGTTCAGACAACACCCGGATCACCTTGTACTCGCGCTCCACCATGTGGGCCGAAGGCAGCACCTTACCCGGTGGCTTCTTGCGCAGCACGTAACGACCGCTGTCGGCTACCAGCAGGTAGGTCGGGTTGGATTGTCCGCCCTGAAACTGTTTGATCTCAAGCCGATCGCCTATTTCCGGCATGTTGGCCTGCAACCAGCTCAGCAGTTTTACCTCATCGATCCGGTGCGCTGGCAGCACATCGACCAACTCGGGGTCGGTTGA
The DNA here is from genome assembly GCA_041688195.1 of Marinobacter sp. GTDB lineage: Bacteria > Pseudomonadota > Gammaproteobacteria > Pseudomonadales > Oleiphilaceae > Marinobacter. The sequence goes on along the minus strand of JBDNIR010000107.1, from coordinate 2,932 downwards.
TTTCTTGCTGTCCGTCATTTTGTCCTCAACCTTGTACCCTCAACCATATGGTTCTCGATGCCAGCCTGTTTAACAGGCGGTCTCGCCCCCGTCCGCCACAATGACCTGACCGGTGATATAGGCGCTGGCGGGGGTTGACAGGAAAACTGCCAAGCCGGCGATATCAACCGGATCGCCGATGCGACGCAGAGGCGTTTTCTCTTCCGCGCGTTTTACACGCACCGGGTCTTCGAGTAAGGTTTTGGCGAAATCCGTCTTGATCAGGCCCGGTGCTATGGCGTTGACCCGGATGCCTTTCGGCCCCCACTCCACCGCCAGGTTGCGGGCTAGCGCTGCCTCAGCCGCTTTGGATACACCGTAGGTGCCGATCACCGTGTTTCCGCGCAGGCCGGCAATACTGGACAGCATCACGACCGCACCTTCGCCTCGCTCAGCCATGCCCGGCAACACCATTTGGGTGAGCCAGAAGGAGCCTTTGACGTTGGTGTCCATGATCTTGTCCCAGGCCTCGTCGGTCATTTCCTGGGTAGGACCGTAAACCGGGTTGGTGGCAGCGTTGCACACCAGCACATCAATCCGGCCCCAGGCGGCGATGGTTTTATCCACCAGGTTCTGCAAATCTTCTTTCCGGCCCACATGGCAGGGAATGGCAATCGCCTCGAAACCCTGAGCTGTGAGCTCACCGGCAACCTGGTCGCAGACCTCAGCCTTGCGGCTGGAGATCACTACCCGGGCACCACAACGTGCCATTTCTTCAGCAATGGAGCGGCCGATGCCTTTGGTGGAGCCGGTAATCAGCGCGACCTTGCCGGTCATATCAAATAATGGATTGGTCATGGTTTAGGCTCCGTTTCAGTGGCTTGCTGGCTGGGCTTTCGGGTAATCTCGTAGTTCGATTTTCGCGATGCTGTCCAGATGCACTTCATCCGGGCCGTCCGCCAATCGCAGGGTGCGAATGTGCGCCCAGGCGGAAGCCAGGAAGGTGTCCTGGCAGACCCCCATAGCGCCGTGTGCCTGGATAGCGCGGTCCAGCACCGCCAGTGCCATATTGGGGGCCGCGACCTTGATCATGGCGATTTCCTGGCGTGCCACCTTATTGCCGACGGTGTCCATCATGTGGGCCGCTTTCAGAGTCAGCAGGCGGGTCTGTTCGATCTCCAGGCGAGAGCGCGCAATATCCTTGCGGATGGAGTCAAACCGCACCAGTTGCTTGCCAAAGGCTTCGCGCTCATTGACCCGCTGGCACATGGCTTCCAGGGCGCGCTCGGCCACCCCGATGGTGCGCATGCAGTGATGAATACGGCCAGGGCCAAGGCGACCCTGGGCAATCTCGAAGCCGCGACCTTCACCCAACAGGATATTCGACGCCGGCACCCGCACATTGTCGTAGATAACTTCGGCGTGGCCGTGGGGTGCGTGATCGTAGCCAAACACCGTCAACGGCCGCACAATCTTCACCCCCGGTGCGTCAAACGGCACCAGAATCATGGATTGCTGAGCATGACGGGCTGCGGTGGGATCGGTTTTGCCCATCACGATGGCGATCTTACAGGTGGTGGACATGGCGCCGGAAGACCACCATTTGCGGCCATTGATCACATACTCGTCACCGTCACGACGGATCTCGCAGGCAATGTTGGTGGCATCAGAGGAGGCGACCGCAGGCTCGGTCATTGCAAAGCAGGAACGGATCTCGCCGTTCAGCAATGGTCTGAGCCATTTCTCCTGATGCTCCGGCGTACCGTAGCGAGCGAGCACTTCCATGTTGCCGGTATCTGGCGCCGAGCAGTTGAAGGCCTCCGGCGCCATATGGGAACGGCCCATGATTTCGCACAGGTGGGCATATTCAAAGTTGCTCAGCCCGGCACCAAACTCGCTTTCCGGCAGGAACAGATTCCACAGGCCAGCGGCTTTGGCTTTGGCTTTCAGCTCTTCCAGAATCGCCGTCGGGGCCCAGCGGTTTTCAGCAGTCGCAACCTGCTCATGGTGCAGGTGTTCGTTGGGATAAACGTGCGCATCCATAAACTCGATGAGCTGCTGTTGCAGATGCCTGGCTTTGTCTGAGAGTTCAAACATGGTTAGTACCTCTTGTGTTTATTCGGAGTAAAAAGCGGTCGGACCGTTTCACAGCGGCCTGCTCGCGGCTATCCAGTCAGACTGGCACACCTTCGGTCATTACACTTTCATCCCCGGCAGGTTCAATGATGCAGTGTTGCCGCCGTCAACCGGCAGCGCCTGCCCTGTAATGTAGCTGGCATCATCACTGGCGAGAAACAAAATAGCTGCGGCAATCTCTTCCGGCGCGCCGTAGCGCCGCAACTCGCAGCGGGAACCCAACTTATGGGCTTTTTCATGAGTGCGGGCATAATTAAAAATGGGCTGGGTCATGCCGGTTTCCACCAGGCCGGGGCACACAGCGTTCACCCGTATGTTGTCACCGCCCAGGTCGCAGGCCGCTGTCATGGTGAGATTAATTACCCCGGCCTTGGAGGCGCTGTACGCGTTGCCACCGGCACCGGAGCGGATACCCGCCACTGACGCGGTATTAACGATGGCACCCTGACGGCGGGCCTGCATATGAGGCGCAACGTGTTTGATAAACAGCATGGGGCCAATCAGGTTAACGTCCAGAATACGCTGCCACTCACCCTCATCCTGCTCGGTAATAGGCGGATGATGGCCGGCGATACCGGCGTTGTTGCAGAGCACATCAATACGATCAAAGGTTTTGATGGTGTCCCGTATCAGCTTTTTGACCTGTCCCTCGTCTGAAACATCCATCACACGGCTTATTACCCGAGAGTCTTCCGACAGCATACCCTGGGTTTCCGCCAGCCCGGCTTCCGACTGGTCGACCAACACCAGATCGGCCCCCTCACGGGAGAGCCGCACTGCGGTGGCCTGACCAATGCCGCTGCCAGCGCCGGTAACC
>JBDNIR010000491.1:0-4400 GCA_041688195.1 Marinobacter sp. | reverse complement strand
TCAGACCGGCCAGGACTTCTCCCGCGCTACGGAAAAGCTGAAGAACCACGTATACGACTACGCGATTACGGATTCGGATGTCGAGCGCCGCTTCGTGAAGGAGCTGGATACCAGCAGTGAAGTAGTGGTTTACGCCAAGCTGCCGAGAGGCTTTCTAATCCCCACCCCCGTGGGCGATTACAATCCCGACTGGGCGATTTCCTTCCAGGCTAACAACATCAAGCACATCTACTTTGTCGCTGAGACCAAGGGCACGATGTCTTCCATGAAGCTGCGCGAAATCGAAAAGACCAAGATCGAATGTGCAAGAAAGTTTTTCGATGAGATCAACCTGAAGGTCAATCAGGATAAGGTGAAGTATGACGTGGTGACTGACTACGCCAAGCTCATGGACGTTGTCGGGGCGGCTACGACGCAGTTATAAACTGGAGCCATGAGGTGGAAAGTGCAAATTTCGCTCTTCGGCTGCCCTCCCACCATCGGTCAACGCAGGTGCTAGCCCCTTCCCCTGTTTTCGCTGCGTGGTTTGCGCTAGTTTATTACCTGGCAAAGAAACCCAGTCAATACACTTGGCGGCGACATATGGCTTCTTCGAAGAACAGCGTCAGTGGCCCGGAAGTACTGACCAAAGCGTCGGTACGGGCGGCTTCCGAACTGGGCGTTACCCAGGCTCAGTTCGTTCGTATTATCGGCATCGATGGGGAAAACCTGGATGCTCCGATTGATCCTGCGGGCGACGCAGGGTTACGGACCCGGCAACTGGTGCAGATTTACCTGCATCTGCATGCCCTGACTGGAAACGATAGTGCCGCGATGACTCACTGGATGCAGACAAAATCCCGGCAGTTTGGTTCAAGCCCGATTGAACGGATGCAAACTGCCGACGGTCTGGACCAAACATTGGCCTATCTGGAATCGCTGAGGCCGTAGACTGTCAGGGAACCTCTCCGGTTACGCTACCCTTTCGGAGAAGGCCCCGCAGTCTATATATCTATTTACACAGGGAGAGTCCAGTCTCGCCTCATGTCGAAATCGATGGCCATATACCGCCGGTCTGGCTCATCGGCACTCCAGAAAAGCTCTACGGTCGCCACGCAGTTCTCCCAGCGCAGGTGGAAAATGAGATGTATCCCACTGAGATCCGGGTCGGCTGTTAGGATTGTCTGGAGTATTTCTGCCTGCTTCTGAATTTCCATAATATAACCTCGCAAAATAGATTCCGGCGTCCCTGCCGAATGCTTCGTTCAAGCTGCCCTGAACCAGATGTTTTTTTGATTGAGCCCAGCTGATCACCCACGTCCTGATGAGTGCCCGTGATAACGTCGGCATTGCCGTATTCGTTGAGCTGCTGACGGAGCACGAATCCCTGTCCGCCAGTTCGGTGGCAGGTAAGGACCACCTCTGCCTCTTTAAAACCATCGACGGTCTGGGCAAGCGCCAAGGCTTCATTTAGCAGCTTGATGATCTCTTCACTTGTAAAAGTCATACAGATTTCCTCTAATTGATTTCAGGTTGACCCCGAATCTGGGGTACACCCTGAAGTTATCGGAAACCCTCGGAGCTGCAAGAGGCATACAAAGCGGGCAAGTCCCGGCCAGCGACGGACCTGACTTCCTCTGGCGAGGTCTGAAGCAAACTGGGAAGTTAAAATGCCTTCCGGACTCCGGTCACCTGGATCGTTCGTCGCGCTCGATGATCTTGTTAATCAGCCAGGATTTCACTTCATCGGCTACGTAGAACGCTGAAGCCTGCTGGGAGTCACCATCTTTGATGGGCCTGGGAAACAAAGGGTCACGTTTCCGAAGCTCATAGAAACCACTGCTGGAGAGGTCCAGCATCTCCATCAGCGTTTTCTGTCGGATAAGAATTTTCTTGGTGTTTCGGGACATAAGTGTCGCTCCTTAAATTATCTGGTAACGACACTTATATTATTGGGGTTTTCTGAATCGGTGGCCGGTCTAATTTCAATTTTTGAATGATTTGACCGATTTCTGGCACTTAATCATGCAGCCGCTGGCTGAGTATGCTCTGCTGGTTGGTAACGAAGCATGGCATCTGCAGCGCGTTGCTGGAAAGCTGCTTTCTGCTCGTGGCTCATTCCTCCTCTCAGTGCATCGAAGTAATCCGCATACCATTGCATCATGATCCTCCGCGGATTCCAGCCATGCTCGTGCAGAAGTGTAGATGCGGTATGGCGAGAACCATGACCGGTCAGGCGCCCCTTGTACCCGATGCCGCGAAGCATCTTGTTGATGGAATCCGTAGACATCGTTGGACTCTTCGGCCCTATGCTTGGGAACAGATGCTTCGACCGTCCAGTCATCTGCTTGCGCTCTTCAAGCAGCTCCACAAGCTGAGAGGGGAGAGGAACAACATGCTGCTTGCGGATTTTCATATTCCTGTCTGGTACAACCAAGAACGCCAGCTCCAGATTTACGTGTGTCCATTCAGATTTAACGACCATTCCGGGATGTGATGCTGTAAGCAGGCACATTTTTGACGCGATGATCGTCTGTTTTCGACCGGTGCTAAAGTCCAGCGCCCGGAGAAAGTCGGGCAACTCTTCTTCAAGAAGGTGCGGATAAGGGGTCTTGGACTCAGGGGTTTCAGCTATGTACCGGAGCTCGGCAGCAGAGTTGCTATCGCAGATCCCGCGGGCAATGGCATACCGAAAAATCTGATTCAACGCTTGGCGTACTTTTGAGCTTTTGTCGAGCGTTCCTTTCCTTTCAATCTTTTGCTGCAGTGCTGTCAGCGTATCCATGCGTAAGCTTTCTGTCGTACCAGTATTCTGCCGACTCGGAAAAAGGGAACTGAAGCATGGATTTCCTGGCCTCATTTTCAGCTCGCCTCACCTCCCGCGGATCTGCGCCCTCAGAAACAAACACCTGAATGGAATCCGCCAGCTTTCGGGCCAGCTTTGCACTGACAGCGGGGTAGCCGCCAACGCCCATCCAGCTCCACTTGCCGTCGGGTGCCTTGAACCTGACTTCCCAGCGTTTGGCGCCTTTGGGATCTACGGTGAAATGCAGCTGGTTGTGTGAGTCCTTGATCCGGTAAAGTTTCTGTTCTGGCTCCAGACTCCTGAGAACCGTTTCAGCCAGCGGGGTGCGTTTGATTTCAATACGTTTCATGGCTACTGCTACCTTTTTTGTATGGGAGAGTTCGCCATCGAAATTACCATACAAACGCCCATACAAAAGGGGGCCCGAGGTACAAGGATATATAAGGTCGTATAAAGTGGTTGGAAAGACCTAACTGATTGATGAAAATATGGTTTTCGGAGGTATTGAGGTATATAGGGATATCAATATGGAGCGGGTGATGGGAATCGAACCCACGTGTGCAGCTTGGGAAGCTGCCGTTCTACCATTGAACTACACCCGCTGATCTTCGCCAGCCCACTATAGGCTTGCACTGATTATCCTACAAGCGGGCGCGCTGCTTTTTCATCCTGGATGACACTTGGCGTAACGCCCTGCCTAATCAAGATGTTATGCTTGGCGTATCGTGCAAACGGAGCCTTCATGCCCACTACTGTCATCCTCCTCGGTGCCCTGATGCTCGTGATGAGCATAATGCTGAGCCCGCTTTCGAGTCGGCTGGGTATGCCTGTACTGCTGATTTTCCTGGTGGTTGGCATGTTGATGGGTGAAGACGGCGCCGGCGGCATTCGGTTTGATGACTTTGAGCTTGCCTTTCTGATCGCTAACCTGGCACTGGCGGTGATTCTGCTGGACGGTGGTATGCGTACCCGGGCGGAAACTTTCCGGGTTGGCCTCAAGCCCGCCTTGATGCTTGCTACAGTTGGCGTGTTGGTAACTGCCCTGATGGGTGGCCTGACGGCCTACCTGCTATTTGACCTGCACTGGCTGACCGCGCTGCTCATTGGCGCAATCATTTCCTCTACCGACGCGGCGGCGGTATTTTCGCTGCTTCAGGGCCATGGCCTGCACCTTAACGAACGGGTGAGTGCTACGTTGGAAATCGAATCCGGCAGTAATGACCCGATGGCGATCTTCCTGACCCTGATGCTGCTGATGATGATTGAGAGCCAGGGCCAGGCTTCGCTATGGAGCAGCCTGCTGATGCTGATCATGCAATTCGGTATTGGCACTGCGATCGGTATTGGTGGCGGGCTTCTGGTCGTTGAGATAGCAAACCGCATGCGGCTGACGCCTTCACTCTATCCTTTGCTGGTGGTGGCCGCCGGTATGACCGTTTTTGCGGGCACCAACGAACTCGGCGGCAGCGGCTTTCTCGCAATCTATCTCGCCGGTGTTGTGGTGGGCAATCGCCCGGTGCGGATGATGCCGATGATTCTGCAGGTTCATGACGGCCTCGCCTGGCTGGCACAACTCTGCCTGTTCCTGATGCTCGGGTTGCTGGTTAGCCCCAGC
>JBDNIR010000490.1:0-5032 GCA_041688195.1 Marinobacter sp. | reverse complement strand
CTGTTTGAACGGCAGAATCAGGCCGTGCCAGTGAATGGACGTGATTTCGTCCAGGTTGTTAGTAACGTTAATCGAGACCTCTTCGCCTTCCTTGAAGCGTAGGACCGGTCCCGGTGATTCACCGTTGTAACCGATGCCTTCTTTGACGAAATCGCCAGTATCAATTTGTACCCGGTCAACGGTCAGATTGTACTCGCCCGCCAACACGATCACCGGCATCATCAGGCTCAATGCACCGGCCAAAAGACGTGATTTCATAATGTGAAACTCCAGAATTCAGGGTGTGGCTGATATCTGCACTGATCAGTTGAAATTCACTTCACCGTACATGCCCGACTGGTAATGGCCCGGCACATTACACGCGAACTCGATGTCGGCTTTGTCACTAAACTTCCACACCAATTCTTCGCTCTTACCCGGCTCAAGCAAAATGCTGTTGGGATCGTCGTGCTTCATGGACTGGCCGTCACCCATGTCCATGTCCATGCTCATCATCTCGTGGTTGAGTTTGCCGCCCTGAATGACGCCATGCTCGACCATCTTCATCATTTCTTTCTGATGGCCTTCATGCATGGCTGGCGTACCAATATTGAACTCATGCACCAGGCTACCCTTGTTCTCCACCACAAACCGCACGGTTTCTCCCGGCTCAACAGCGATCGATTCCGGCTCGTAATAATTATCGTACATTTCAACGGTAATCGTCCGGCTTGCCTCGGACGCCTTCCCCGCTTCACCGCTCTTGGCGCCATGACCACCACCATGGGCACCGGCCCCCAGCGCCGTTACAGATACAGACATTGCCAGTGCGGCGATTAAAGGTTTGGTCAAATTCATGATTTGCTCTCCAGTTTCTCGATTCATACAAGGTATAGTTCACTCCCGGTATCCGTGGGAGTCGATTCAAAACACCGTTACTCTGTATCATCAACCTGAATTCTTGCTGAAAAGCCTGAAAGAATTATTTTCAGGCAGAATTCAGATTCATCAGCGACACTGAATCCTTTTATTCACTGGGCCTCAAAGGAAACGTTGTATGAGATTGCTTCTGGTAGAGGATGATCGCTTGCTGGCGGAGGGGCTCAGCAGTCAACTCGAAAAGGCCGGGTTCAGCGTGGATGTCACCGGCATGGCGAAAGAGGCGATCACTCTGGGCGAGCAGGAAGACTATCGGGTCGCTGTGCTCGACTTAGGCCTCCCGGATGGCAACGGCCTTGACGTTCTCCGGCGGTGGCGAGGCAACAACGCACTGTTTCCGGTTTTAATCCTTACAGCGCGCGGGGACTGGCACGACAAGGTCAGCGGTCTGAAAGCCGGCGCCGACGATTACCTCGCCAAGCCCTTTCAAACCGAGGAACTGATTGCCCGCTTGCATGCGATTGTCCGGCGTAGCGAAGGCAGAGTTCAGTCTTCCCTGAAAGTTGGCAAGGTTGAGCTGGATGAAAACCGTCAGAACCTTAAATTGGTCGATGGCAGTGAGCACAGTCTGACAGGCACCGAGTTTCGGTTGTTGCGATGCCTGATGAGCCGCCCTGGCCAGGTGTTCTCCAAGGAGCAATTGATGGAACAATTGTACAACCTGAATGAAAGTCCCAATGAAAACACCATTGAAGCCTACATTCGGCGCCTGAGAAAGCTGGTCGGCCCGGACACCATTGCGACTCGACGAGGTCAGGGATATTTATTCAATGACACTGTTTGAGCAAAGCAGGTCGGTTCGCAAAACACTGCTCATTCTACTTTTGCCAGCCGGAATCCTCCTGATGGGGCTGGCCTGGCTGGTACACGGGCTGCTTCTGGAGCGAATGTCCCGGACGTTTGTAGAGAGTCGGCTAGAAGATGAAGTGGCGTTTCTGGCACACCAGATTCGTCTCTCCGGCGCCAGCCTGGAAACGCTCCAGACCGGCGATTACTTTGAAGAAGTGTTCCATCATGCGTTTGCGATCCAGGGGCCGGATCACACCCTTATTTCGCCGCAACAATGGGAACCCATACTCCGTCCCTTGCTGACCATTAACCAGGAGGGAACCCTTCGAAAAACCTATCCAAACGCCGCCGATGGTGCCCCATCCGATATTCTCGCGGTTCGAAAAGTGTTTCAGGTCGGCGATATTGCCATTGTCATTATCGTTTCCGAGGACATGGCAGTGCTACAGGACAGCCAGTCTGAACTGCATGCCTGGACAGGCGTTGTCTCCATGCTGCTGATTCTGTTGCTTGTTGCGGTCATCTGGATCGGAATCACGCTGGCAATGCGGCCCGTGATATCGCTTCAGACCGCGCTCCGTAAACTGCAAGGCGGGGTCATCACGAGAATAGACGAACGTACACCGGAGGAGTTTCAGCCCCTGGTTCGACAACTCAATCAACTACTGGATACTTTGGATCAGCGCCTGGAACGCTCCCGGGATGCCCTGGCCAACCTGTCACACAGTGTCAAAACGCCGATCGCCGCGGTACGACAGATTCTGGAGGACACCGAGCGCCCCTTGCCCCTGGCACTCAGGGAAGAAATGGCAGCACGGCTCAACGATATCGATCGGCAGCTGGAAGCCGAAATGCGCCGCAGCCGTTTTGCCGGCCCACAAGTCGGAAAAAGTGCTCAACCGGTCAAACAGGCCCGGGACCTGTTGTGGATGCTGGGGCGTTTGTACCCGGATAAAACATTCGAGTTGTCGACGGGTGTATCAGAGGAGCGTCGCTGGCCTGTTGAAGAACATGACCTGAACGAGATTCTGGGCAACCTTCTGGACAACGCTGGCAAATGGTCCCGCCGGTGCATTGAACTTTCGCTCAGGGAAACCCGGGGGCAGATGCGGATAGTGATCAGCGATGATGGCCCCGGTGTCGCTGAAAGTGCCCTGGGCAGCCTGGGCACTCGGGGCTTGAGACTGGATGAACAAACGCCGGGGCATGGCCTCGGCCTGGCCATTGTTTCGGAGATTGTTCAGAGGTACCAGGGTAGCCTGGCATTTACGCAGAAAGACTCTCAGAGCTTTATGGCAACCGTGGAGGTTCCGATCGAGAGGCGTTCTGATTGAACCTGTTAGGCCAGGCTCGCCGCGGGTTATGCCTTCCCTATTCTTATTACCTGGCTGTTGGCCGTCGTGTTGCGCATGGAAAGGCTGCGGGTATTGCGGTTTGTCGGCGTCATGCTAGCGCTAAGCGGCGGCATAGTTCTGGCTGCATCCAAGAGTGGTGGTGCCAGCGAAGCACAAGGGTGGATTATTCTGGTGCTGTCGTTGCCTGTTGTAATTGCCTGCGGAAATATCTATCAGACACTACGTTGGCCTGCATTAGCGTCTCCCGTATTCCTAGCGGCATTGATGATGCTGGGAGGAGCAATCACTTTACTGCCGTTTGCCTTGGTCATTGAAGCAGGGCAGATGCAGTCGCTGTTCGAATCTAGCCAGGTTATTCAGTTACTTGCCTTAGAAGTCGCAGTATTCACTATTCTTTACCTGTTTTACTTCTTGCTTCAACAGCTTGCCGGGCCTGTTTATTTTAGCCAAATAGGAACGGTTGCAGCACTGAGTGGCACTGTATTAGCGGTTTTCGTACTAGGCGAAATGGCACCGCCTAATCTTGGCCTGGCAGGTGTTTTGGTCGCGATTGGCATTGTGCTATTTCAGTGCGGTGCTAAGGGGAAACTTAGGGTCAAAAGCTTTAATTACAATAACTAACAGTGCAGCCGTTATTCAGCAGCGAGCTTATCCTGCACGCTGGTTACCTTGTCGGCCATGGTCTGCATGCGGTCTGTGCGGGTGCCGAGTTTGAGATGGCTGATGATGCGTACGGCGCCTGCGGCGTGAATCTCTTCATGGAAGCGCTTAACAACGGCCATCACGTCATCCCATTCACCTTCCACATTAGTGCCGTAGCCATGCATGGTGTGGGTTAGCCCTGACTCTTCAAGAATTTGCTGACATTGAGTCACATAAGGAGAAACAGAAACCCCCGCGCCACTGGGTGAAACCATGATATCCATCAGTATGTACATAATCGGTAGGTCCTTAATTTTTCAGGGCTCAGGCCAGCCAGCCAGCCAGCCCCAGAGTGTCGGCCAGTGTGCTGGCAATATTCAATAGCCTGAAGATCTTAGCGACGCTGCTTTGCCGCTAACTCAGTGCTTATTTTTTATACTTGTTTTGCATACTTGTTTTGCATACTTGTTTTTATAGTGACTGTTCATGCCTGCTGTTCATGCTGATCGCCATCGCTTCGGCGATTTTAATGCCGTCGATGGCGGCCGACAGAATACCTCCGGCATAACCCGCGCCTTCACCTGCCGGGTATAAGCCTTGGGTGTTGATGCTCTGGAAATCTTTACCGCGCTTTATACAGATAGGTGCAGAAGTTCGGGTCTCCACACCGGTCAATAGCGCATCCTCCAAAGCAAAGCCTTTAATTTTTCTGTTAAAAGCAGGAATGGCTTCGCGAATAGCCTCGATACAAAAATCAGGTAGAGCTTTCGACAAGTCAGTAAGTTTGATACCCGGTTTGAACGATGGCTCGACACTGCCGATAGTACCGGACGACACTCCCTTTAAGAAATCGCCGACTTTCTGTGCCGGTGCATCGTAGTTTGAGCCACCTAGCACGTAGGCGTTACTTTCGAGTGCTCGCTGGAAGTCGATCCCTGCCAATGGGTTGCCTGGGTAATCTGACGGATCGATACCCACTGCAATCGCACTGTTGGCATTACGCTCGGCACGCGAATACTGACTCATGCCATTGGTCACAACACAATGCTCCTCCGAGGTGGCTGCCACGACGGTACCACCCGGGCACATGCAGAAGCTATACACGGAGCGGCCACTTTTACAGTGATGAACCAGTTTATAGTCGGCGGCACCCAGAATCGGATTACCCACATTGCTGCCAAAACGCACTTTATCAATGGCTGATTGCGGATGCTCGATACGGAAACCGACCGAAAACGGTTTGGCTTCAATATAGACATTTTTATCGTATAGCATTTGGAACGTATCACGGGCACTGTGGCCAATCGCCAATGCGATGTGTTTGGACT
>JBDNIR010000489.1:0-4494 GCA_041688195.1 Marinobacter sp. | reverse complement strand
TTCCAGACACCGGAGGTTTTCTTGGATCTGAGTATCCTTGAGAACGTCATGCTTCCCGCGATGGCTCACAGGGATGGTGCATTCCACGTATCACCCTTCAAGTCCGTTGCGAAAGAGATCCAGTTGCGGGAAAAAGCCGAACAGACATTGCGGAATGTGGGTTTACTCGATGAGCGCCACCACACGGCGTCTGCCATGTCGCGGGGTAACAAGCGACGGCTGGAACTGGCGATGTGTCTGGTGCAGGAGCCCAAGCTGCTGTTACTGGACGAGCCCACAGCAGGCATGGCTCGGGCGGACACCAATAATACGATTGACCTGCTGAAGGCCATCAGTGACGCCCACAACATCACCTTTTTGGTCATCGAGCATGACATGCACGTGGTGTTCAGCCTGGCTGATCGCATCAGCGTGCTGTCCCAGGGGCACGTCATCGTCGAAGACCACCCCAGCAAAATCAAAGGCCATCCGGAAGTGCAGGAGGCTTATCTGGGCACCGCACAGAATCAGGAAGATCCGGAGCAGGAAGCTCAACAGGCTGAGTGATGTCGTTTAACCCGAGCCATTATGAATAACGAGGGGCATTATGAGCGAACAGACGGCCACCAGTGCCCGGGAACCATCCAGATCACCGGCTTTTTTCTCGGTTTGGGACCTGCACGCCTATTATGGCCAGAGCTATATCGTCCAGGGCGTAACGCTGGATATTCAGGAAGGGGAGATTCTCGCGCTGTTGGGACGAAACGGTGCTGGCAAGACCTCCACTTTGCGTGCCATTGCGCGGGTGGATAGCCCCGCCGTAACTCAAGGCGAGATCTGGCTGGATAATCAGCCCCTGCATACCATGAAAGCATGGCAAGCTGCCCAGAACGGTTTGGCGCTAGTGCCGGAAGACCGGCGAATCATCCCCGGCCTCAGTGTGGAAGAAAACCTCAAACTGGCCCAGATTGCACCGTCGCCCGGATGGTCGATTGAGCGTATTTTTGAACTGTTCCCAAGACTGGGCGAACGCCGCAACCAGGAGGGCACTACCCTCTCAGGCGGCGAACAGCAAATGCTCGCCATCAGCCGGGCACTGGCACGAGACATCAAACTGCTGCTGCTGGACGAACCCTACGAGGGGCTGGCACCCATTATTGTCCAGGAAATCGAACGCACCCTAAAAGAAATCAAAGCCCTGGGTATCACCACCGTTATCGTCGAGCAGAACGCCGTCGCCGCACTCAAGCTGGCGGATCGGGCGGTCATCCTCGACATGGGAGAGGTGGTGTTTGAAGGTCTGGCGAGTGAGGTGCTTGAGAATGAAGAGCTGCGCCATACGTACCTTGCCATTTAAGGAAAACCTGATAAATAAATCTGTCCCGATTTTCTCTGTACGCCGGAGCAAGTGATTGAGGTATCAGTCAGACCGTCACAGTAACCCGCAGAAATGTCGCCGGAATCAACGTGGCCTCGGAGCCGGGGTGTTTGTTCTGGTTATTGAACAGATCTTCCAGTTCTTTATGTAGCTCCTCCGCCCGGCCGCTGTTCTCGGCGGCTTCGTAGGCATTCATGGTCGGACCATAGAAGTTTCTGAATCCCGCCAGATATTCCGAGGGGCTGTGGGGAGAGCCGTGGTGCCATCGCCACAGCCAAGATCCAGTACTTTCAGGCCATTGCTGATTCCGAAACTTCTAACCAACGCGTCTCCACTCTCACGCATGCTCTCGGCAATGCGGGTGAAATCGCCTTTTTCCCACAGCGCTTTGTTTGGGTTCATACAATTTCCTTAACAGGCTGCTGATCGGCTGGTAAAAAACCTTCTGCTCAAATGCGGGATTTCCCATTCAATCTTCGCTCTTTTTGCCCGATCTGTATACTTTTTAAACAAATATAGAGATGGACCAAAATCCGGGACAGATTTATTTTCCAGCAAGGCGCCAGCCCTAAACGCGCAGGGATGAATGTAGAGCCTACCAGCTGCCCGAACTTGATTTAGAACAACTAACACCATCGTTCAATCAAGTCAGTCGCATTACTGTACTGTGATTCTTTGTTACCTTTTAAGCGAATACAAACACTGCTTTTAAAGCAGCATTCATTTGAACAATAATGCTGCTTTTATTAAGATGTATTTGCAATGAATCAAAAGGACAGCATATGACGCCTACCATCGCCATTCTCCTGATCATTACCTTCTTGCTTTCCACGGTTGGTTTGCTGCTCCTGATCTGGTCTATCGCCAACAATCAGTTCAGCCATGGTCAGGCGGCGGCACGCACCATTTTCTCCCCGGGTGAAGAAGGTCACAGTGAGGATCCTGCGCTAGCGGCCGAGCCGGCCTTTATCGGTGACAACACCGAACAGGCAGTCGCTATTAAGGCACGCTGGACTGCCGACCAATCCTCTCGAACAGCCGTGCTGGCCTGGTTGAGCTCGGCTATTTTCTGGCTGGTTCTGGGTTCATTTTTCGGGTTGATATCCTCTTTGAAAATGCACCTCCCTGAGTTTCTGATATCCAGTGAGTTTCTGACCTTCGGCCGGGTGCGCCCCGTGCACCTGAACGCGGTTACTTATGGCTGGGCATCCATGGCCGGGATTGGCGCAGCGCTTTTCCTGATTCCCCGGCTGTTCAAAACCTCTCTGGCCGGCGGAAAGTATGCCATTATGGGGAGCGTTATCTGGAATATTGGCCTGGTTCTAGGGTTGGGGGCTATTACACTGGGCCTGTCCGACGGTGAAGAATGGCTGGAGTTTCCCTGGCAGGTAGACATTCTGTTCGTGGTAGGGGGTGCTCTATGTGCCATACCCTTGCTGCTAACCGCCGCCAACCGAAAGGTAGAGCACCTCTACGTAACCAGCTGGTACCTGATGGCAGCGCTGGTATGGTTTCCAATCCTGTTCCTGATTGCCAACCTGCCCTATACCTTTCCTGGCGCATCCGGCGCCACGGTTAACTGGTGGTTCGCCCATAACGTTCTCGGGCTGTGGGTAACCCCGATCGGCATTGGCATTGCCTATTACATGATCCCGAAAATTCTCGGTCGGCCGATTATTTCCTACCAGCTATCGTTGATTGGTTTCTGGTCGCTGGCACTGTTCTACAGCCAGGTGGGCATTCACCACCTGATTGGCGGCCCCATACCAACCTGGCTGGTTACACTGTCGATTGTCCACAGTGTGATGATGTCGATTCCGGTGATTACGGTCGCCATTAACCATCACGGCACCATGATGGGTAATTTCGGACGTCTGAAAGACTCGCCAACTCTTCGTTTTGTATGGATCGGTGCACTCATGTACACCGTGGCTTCTCTTCAGGGTTCCATGGAAGCGCTTCGCAGCATTAACGTGATCACCCACTTTACCCATTACACCGTTGCTCATGCACACCTGGGCATGTACGCCTTCCTGAGTTTCATACTGTTTGGTGCAGTTTATTTCATTATGCCCCGCCTCACCAACTGGGAATGGCCTTGGCGTAAGCTGATCAGCCTGCATTTCTGGCTGGTGAGCATCGGCATCTTGATTTATGTGGTGCCACTGACCATTGCTGGCTGGAAGCAGGGCGTGGCGTTGCTCGATGCCGCAATGCCTTTCATGGATATTGTCCGAATGACACTACCCGCACTTCAAGCCCGCACGGTAGGGGGCGCTCTGATGACGCTGGGGCATCTGGTGTTTGCGTTCCATTTCGTTGCGATGTTGATGCATCGTGGAGCCGGCAATGAGCAACCAACCCTCTTCCGCCCTGTCGTTAAGGAGACTGCTCAATGAAAGGTGCTCTCGCAATTATGGTCGGTGCGGCTCTTATTCTGTTGTTGGCTACGCTTACGCTGGTGGTTATGCCGTATCTGCAAATGTCGGCAGAACAGGTTCCGCCAGATCTCAAGCCTTACACCGACCAGCAAGAGCGCGGCCGGCAGGTATACATTGCCAACGGTTGTGTTTACTGCCACAGCCAGCAACCCCGGGATCCGGGCTTTGCTCCCGGAGACAGAAACCGGGGCTGGGGCCGCCCGTCCGTACCAGGAGACTACGCTTACGATCAGCCCCACCTGCTGGGCACCATGCGTACCGGTCCCGATCTGTTCAACGTCGGCGCACGGCTGCCCAGCATCGACTGGCAACTGCTGCATCTTTACAACCCGAGGGTGGTCTACAAAGACAGCATCATGCCGTCATATCCCTTCCTGTTTCGCCATGTAGACGAAGCGGCGGAGGGTGATAAAGTAGTATACCTACCGGCGCCTTATGGCCCTGAATCCGGGCAGATTGTTGCCACCGAAGATGCGCTCGCGCTTGCTGAGTATCTGCTTGCGCTTGACCACACCTACCCGGCACCTACCTTGCCGAAAACCGATGAACCCAAGGAGTAACGTGCGCTATGAACCAGCATGATCATCGCGCTCAACACCGTGAAGCGCCCGAACCGGAAGAAGGCACCCGCGCCATTCCAAAGATTGTATTGGCCTGGATAGCCATTCTGATTGTCTGGGGCGTTGGCTACTACGC
>JBDNIR010000488.1:0-7462 GCA_041688195.1 Marinobacter sp. | reverse complement strand
GCAGGTACTAGCCGGCTCTCGTGTTTCAGGGGATATGAATGAATTCACTTACAACATTTAAAAACGTCTATTCCAAGTTTCTTGAGGTTATCGTTGTTGCCATAATGATTGCTCTGGCATCGGTTGTAACCGTGGGTTTTCTCTCGAGGCTTGTTGGGTCACCGTTTAGCTGGTACGACGAAGTTGCCTCTGTCGGCCTGGCCTGGCTGACTTACTATGGCGCCGCACTTGCCGCAGCCAAGGGTGCCCATATTGGCTGCCCGACCGTTGTTAACTACTTTCCCCCCTCAATCCGGTTGCCCATTGCGTTAGTCGCTGAGGCAATCACCATCGGTTTCTTTGTTTTACTCGCCTATACCGGCACCCAAGTCGTCCTGATTCTTGAGGGATCGACGCTTATCAGTCTGACCAGTGTATCCGTGCAGCTAACACAATCTGCAATTCCTGTTGGAGCTGTCCTCTTTATTATCGCCGAGCTCTTGCATCTGCCAGAAGTGATCGCCAGCGCCAAAGGGGAGGGGTTTACGGACCATGAACTGGAAGAAGCGGGCCTCACGTACGACAAGGCTTCAATAACCACTAAATAGCAGCCTTGAGCGAGCCCAGGAGAATAATAAGATGATCCTTTTTTTAATGTTCGTTGGTCTGATATGTCTGATTCTGATCAACGTACCGGTTGCGATAGCGCTAGGTATCGTTGGTGCTGTTGCGACCGTCAGTAGTTACGGAGTCTTGGCACTGCCCAATGTTGCGATGGTGATGTTTGATGGCGCGACGAAATTCCCGCTCATTGCGATTCCGCTCTTCATATTGGCGGGCGCCATTATGAACGCCTCCAGTATATCCAGGCGTCTGATTGATCTTGCGTCGGCCATGGTTGGCTTTATCAAGGGCGGACTGTCTATGGTTACCATAGGCGCTTCGATATTTTTTGCAGAAATCTCGGGGTCAGCTGTCGCAGGGGTTTCTGCCATCGGCAGTATCATGATCCCGGCGATGAAAAAGAAGGGCTATTCGAAGGAGTTCTCGGCGGCTATTTCATCTTCTGCGGCGAGCTTGGCGATTATATTGCCTCCTTCCATCCCCATGATTCTTTATGCCGTAATGTCCGGCGTCTCTGTGGTCAAAATGTTTGTCGCCGGCATCTTGCCTGGAATACTGGGTGCAATGGGCTTAGCTGCCATGTGTTACTACCTGGCGAAAAAGAATAACTTTCCTTCGGAGGGCGAATTCAGGGTCAAAAAGCTCTGGGAAGCGTTCAAGGGTGCCATTTGGGCGCTATTGATTCCGGTCATTATTCTGGGTGGTATATTTGGCGGGATCGTAACCGCGACAGAGGGTGCTGCACTGGCAGTTGTCGTTGCCATTTTCATTAGCACGATTATCTACCGTGAATTCAACCTGCGCATTTTCTACAAATCATGTCTCGACGCTGGCGTCCAAACTGCTGTGGTTATGCTTCTGGTAGCGAGTTCTGCTGTCGTGGGGCTTTATCTCACTGAAACGCAACTGCCACAACAGCTTGCCAATTCCATCAGCGATATGACTGACAACAAGTACATCATACTGGCGTTGCTCAATGTCATTTTCCTTATTCTGGGTATATTCCTGCACTCTGCTGCGGCCATCATCCTGGTGGTTCCAATCGTTCTTCCGCTGATCCTCGCGGTGGGTATTGACCCGGTCCACTTTGGCTTGATCGTTACATTGAACCTGGCAATAGGCCAGCAAACACCCCCTGTGGCCAGTGTGCTAATTGCTTCGTGCTCCATCGCAAAATCCGATATTTGGGCGACCTCGCGCACTAATCTCTGGTTCCTGGGTGTGCTGTTCTTGATTCTCATCGTCAATACCTATGTTCCTGCTTTCGCAATGGCATTGGTGAACCTGGTTTATGGCACCTGATAACTGAAGGAGATACGAGATGAGTAAACCTAGCCAAGGCAGTGTTGACTGCAAGATAAGCCAAGGGGTTGCCTGGATCGGCTTTAACCGCCCGGAAAGCCGAAATGCGATGACCTGGAATATGTACGACTCACTCGAGCGCATTTGTGAAGAGGTCGATCGGGATGCTGAAGTAAGCGCTGTCATCTTCTATGGCTATGGTGGGGAAGCATTCGTGGCCGGAACGGACATTAAGCAATTTGCTGATTTTGAACACGGAGATCAGGGCGTTGCTTATGAACGTCGTATCGACAGTGTGCTCAATAGCCTGGAAACCATGAAAACGCCGACCATCGCGATGCTCGAAGGTTTTTGTGTCGGCGGTGGAGCAGCTATTGCGCTCGCTTGCGACTTTCGTTACTGCACGCCCTCGCTGAAGTTCGGGGTACCGATTGCCAAGACTCTCGGCAATTGCCTGTCAGTCACCAACGTTTCACGCCTGATGGATATTGTTGGCATCCCCAGAACCAAGGAAATTCTGATGGCGGCGAAGCTCATTGAGGCACCGGAAGCAGCCTCCTTTGGGCTGGTCAGCGAGGTTTTTGAGGCCGATGCCATCAGGGCGGAGGTCGACAAAAAG
The DNA here is from genome assembly GCA_041688195.1 of Marinobacter sp. Classification (GTDB taxonomy): domain Bacteria; phylum Pseudomonadota; class Gammaproteobacteria; order Pseudomonadales; family Oleiphilaceae; genus Marinobacter. The sequence continues at coordinate 4,938 of JBDNIR010000488.1, read as the reverse complement.
GCTCAGGCGTTCAGTCAGCGAGCGCCCTTGACCGTGCAGGCCGCCAAAGAAGTTATCAACCGCGTGCTGGCACACAGACGGACGGCTGCGGATGTCAGCGATGACTGGGTGAGAACCTGCTATGCCAGCGCCGACTTCAAAGCGGCGGTCAATAAGTTCGTCACCAAGACGCCGTTTGAATGGATCGGAAAATAGCTTACTGAACAGCTTTTCCGACATGGAGAAAATACATGCTTCCCTTGAAAAACATCAAAGTTCTGGATGTCTCGCAAATCATGGCCGGGCCATATTGCACCATGGTTCTTGGTGACATGGGAGCCGAAGTGATTAAGGTGGAAAAGGTCAATGGCGGCGATGACAGCCGACAAATGGGGCCCTACGTTAACGACGAATCTACCTGTTTTTCCCAGATCAACCGGAACAAGAAAAGCATCTCCTTAAACCTCAAGGATGGGCGAGCGAGAGAGATATTTTACCGGCTCGCCAAAGATGCAGATGTCATTGTCGAGAACTATCGGCCCGGAGTGACGAAATCGCTGGAGATCGATTATGAGACCATCAAAACGATCAATCCCAGCATAATTTACTGCTCTATTTCAGGCTATGGTCAAACCGGTCCGTACAGTAATAAAGGTGGTTTTGATCTGGTGGCCCAGGGCATGAGCGGTCTGATGTCGATGACAGGTGAGCCAGGCCGGCGGCCGGTAAAAACCGGCATTGCCGTTTACGATATCGGCGCCGGCATCACCGCGGTCTATTCGATTTTGGCGGCGTTCATCCACAAAATGAATACCGGTGAAGGTCAACAGATTGATATAGCCATCACCGAATGTGGCTTGCCCTGGTTCAGTTGGGAGGCGGCGGCGTACTTCTCCGAAGGCACCGTGCCGGAAGCCACCGGCTGGCGTCATCGAGTATCAGCCCCTTATCAGGCCGTCAAAACCCTGGATGGTTACATGATGTTGGGCTGCGCTAACCAGCGAACCTGGGAGCGCTTCTGCCAGGATGTCATCGCGCGGGACGATTTGATTGCCGATGAGCGATTTTTGACCAATAGCGACCGTGGGCGCAATGTCGAGCAACTTGAACGTGTTCTGGAAGAAATACTGTCGCTCCGCGAAACGGCGCACTGGCTGGATCGATGCGACATTGCAGGTGTGCCCGCCGGACCGATCAATAATTTCGCCCAGGCCATGCAGGATGAGCATTTTCTCGCCCGAGGCATGGTCGAAGAAATCGAACACCCGGTGATCGGCAAGATGAAAACTATCGGTTTTCCCAGCAAATTTTCCCGTACGCCCTCACAGATACGTTCTCCGGCGCCACTCTTTGCACAGCATACCGATGAAATTCTGCTCAGCGTTGGTGTGAGTGAGGAGGAGGTCAGTAATCTCCGCCAGGAGGGATGCATCAAGTAACTCATCAACTCGATAGTTACCCGAAATGCGCTTTATATATGAATTCAAAATTCATAATTTATAGACACCACAGACTCACGGAGTATTTCCCATGTTGAAACTTGATTTTCATCCCTCAGGTCGGCATTTCCTTCAAATACCAGGGCCGTCTCCGGTACCGGATCGTATTCTGCGTGCCATTAGCCTCCCGACTATTGATCATCGTGGGCCGGAATTTGGCGCTCTGGGGCTGGAGTTGCTGGAGAAAATTAAGCTTATCTTTAAAACTACCCAGCCCGTCATTATCTACCCGGCATCCGGAACCGGAGCCTGGGAGGCCGCCCTCATCAACACCATGTCTACCGGTGACCGCGTGCTGATGTTTGAAACCGGTCACTTTGCAACGCTGTGGGAAAAGATGGCACGTCGGCTTGGCCTGCAGCCCGAATTTCTGGGACTTCCGGGTTATGAGGGTTGGCGTGCAGGTGTACAAGCGAAAATGATTGAAGATCGCCTGAGACGGGATACAGAACATGCCATCAAGGCGGTCTGCGTCGTTCACAACGAGACCTCAACAGGCGTAACAAGCGATATCCCGGCAGTGCGTCGAGCCATGAATGCCACCGGCCACCCAGCACTGTTGATGGTTGACACGATCTCCGGCCTGGCCTGTGCCGACTATCAACATGATGCGTGGGGAGTTGATGTAACGATTTCCGGTTCCCAGAAAGGTTTAATGCTACCGCCGGGTATTAGTTTTAACGCCTTGTCGGATAACGCTATCGCTGCCAGCAAAACATCGAATTTGCCCAAAAGCTTCTGGGCCTGGGATGAAATTCTCGAGGCCAACAAAAATGGTTATTGGCCCTATACACCCAATACCAACCTGCTTTACGGGCTGAATGAAGCGTTGGATATGTTGCTTGAGGAAGGTCTGGAACAGGTGCTTGCGCGCCACCAGCGTTGGGCTGCCGGTGTGCGTGCGGCCGTTGAAGCCTGGGGGCTGGAGATTCAGTGTCAGGAACCGGACGTTTATTCACCGGTTCTGACGGGTGTCGTCATGCCTGAGGGCGTGGATGCGGATGCGGTTCGGCGCCTGATCTACGAGCGCTTCGATCTCTCATTGGGCATGGGGCTGGGCAAGTCGAAAGGCAAGATATTCCGGATCGGGCACCTCGGTGACTGTAATGATCTTACCCTGATTGCCACATTAGGCGGCTGCGAAGCTGGTCTGAAGTTGTCTGGCGTGAACCTGAAAGGCAGCGGCGTATTGGCAGCGCTGGAGCATTTCTCCCAGAACCCGCCGCACCACGTAAATTAATAGCGGTGTCTATAACGGCATAGATCCGGAGTAAACGATGAACTCGTTTTCAAAGTCCAAGATACAATCGCAAAATGCGCGGGTAAAGCCGATGTCTGACGTCGCCAGTCGTTTAACGCGGGAACTTAGGGGTGATGTGCTTTTTGACGACGCCTCACGCGGGCGGTACTCCACGGACGCTTCCATCTACCAGATTATGCCGGTCGGCGTCGTGATACCCCGCAATCAGGCGGACCTGCAACTTGCCGTCGATATAGCACGGGATGCAAAAGTTCCGGTACTTGCGCGCGGGGCGGGCACCAGCCAGTGCGGCCAAACAGTTGGCGAAGCGATCATTCTGGATACCAGCCGCTGGTTAAACCAGATTGTTGAGTTTGACGAAGATCAACAGACGGTGGTCGTCGAACCCGGTCTGGTTCTTGATGATCTCAACCGGTGGCTCAAGCCTTATGGGCTCTGGTTCCCGGTTGATGTGTCTACGGCGGCCCAGTGCACCATTGGTGGTATGGCTGGCAATAACTCCTGTGGCTCACGGTCCATCAAGTACGGCAACATGGTCCACAATGTTCTGGGGATCGATGCATTACTTGCAGATGGTTCGCAAGGGCGTTTTGGTTTAACCAGTGACGTACCTGAAAACGAAAGAATCCGCACGATAGCCCAAAAGGTTCAGCACATTGCAGAGCGGAAAAATTCCAACATAATGGAAAGCTTCCCCAAAGTTCTGCGCCGCGTGGGGGGCTATAATCTTGATATCTTCAACTGCCAGAATTCGCGTCCTTATAACCTGGATGGCCAGGTGAATCTCGCTCACCTATTAGTCGGTTCGGAAGGAACTCTGGGGCTTACACAGAGAATCAAGCTCCAACTTTCACCGCTGCCGGTTCACAAAGTACTGGCTGTGGTCAACTTTCCGCAGTTCTACCAGGCCATGGACCTGACCCAACACATCGTTACTCTCAAACCATCAGCGGTAGAGCTGGTGGATCGCACCATGATAGACCTTGCGATTGAAAATCCAGCGTTCCGGCCAGTGATCGAGAAAGCGTTAATCGGCAAGCCTAAAGCCATTCTGTTGGTTGAATTCTCGGGGGAAGATGCGCAGGAACTTCGAGGCGATCTGGAAAAGCTCAATGAGCTCATGGGATATCTCGGTTTACCCGATTGTGTCGTCAACATGACCGGCGCCGCCGAACAAACCGCTCTGTGGAATGTGCGCAAGGCAGGCCTGAACATCATGATGAGTATGAAAGGTGACGGTAAGCCTGTCTCGTTTATTGAGGACTGCGCGGTACCGCTTGAAAGCCTTGCGGAATATACCAACAAGCTCACCGAAGTATTTCATAAGCATGGCACTGAAGGGACCTGGTATGCCCACGCCAGTGTTGGCACCTTGCACGTTCGGCCGATTCTGGATATGCGTCGTGACGGTGCGCAAAAAATGCGTGCGATCGCCGAAGAAGCGTCAGCGCTGGTTCGCGAATACAAAGGTGCCTTTTCCGGCGAGCATGGCGATGGTATTTGTCGTGGAGAGTGGGTGGCCTGGCAGTTTGGGCCACAGCTCAATGCGGCTTTCAAGGAGATCAAACAGCTTTTCGACCCTGAGAATTTGCTGAACCCCGGTAAAATCGTCGATACCCCGCGAATGGATGATCCAAATTACTTCCGGTTTAACAAAGGGTATAAGGGCATACCAATAACGCCGGCGCTCGATTGGTCAGGCTGGGACGTACTTCGCGATCCGTTAACCGGCGAACAAAGTGAGCCGGGCAGTGCGGGCGATCCGACATCCGGACTGATCAAAGCCGTCGAGATGTGCAACAACAACGGCCATTGCCGGAAATTCGATGCCGGCACCATGTGCCCCAGCTTTCGCATTACCCGGGAAGAACAGCACACGACACGAGGGCGCGCCAATACATTGCGACTGGCGCTGTCCGGGCAGTTGGGGTCAGAAGGCCTCGCCGGCAACGATGTCAAAGAGGCATTGGATCTGTGCGTGGGCTGCAAGGGCTGTAAACGTGAATGTCCAACCGGTGTGGACATGGCCAAGATGAAAATTGAGGCACGTTCCGCCTGGTCAAAAAAACACGGCATTCCACTCCGAGATCGACTTGTTGCTGAAATGCCTCGTTACGCTGCATACGCCAGGCATTTTTCAAGCGTCATGGGTGCAGTTGAACGGGTGCCTTTTTTGTCGGGTTGGGTTAAACGCACCCT
>JBDNIR010000106.1:0-3922 GCA_041688195.1 Marinobacter sp. | reverse complement strand
TATACGATTGGCAACGCCCACTGTACGCGAGCTCTCATTATGCACGGCTGACTCGCTTCCTTTCACCGAGGCCGCGAGCCTGGTCAAAGGACTTTTCTTTGATATTGTTGATGAGATGATCAGGAGCGGGGAATGGCGAGGCGCCCAGATGACCGATAGAGAGTTACAGTAATTTGGTAGCCGCGGAACCTGTCAACATAGTTGGGTGTGCCACAGCAATGCTGTCTGGCTTTACAGGAGTTTACCAGGCCGCATGAGAAGCTGTTGAAGTGATGGGGGAACCGAACCCCCGGAGTCTGCCTGCAGGGGCTGGTTCCAAACCACCCCGAGCGGCATTGGCTGAAGACCGTTGTCGTAAGCATCGAGCGAAAAGGCTCACCCAGGTGGTGTGTCAGGTAAGAGCCGAGAAGGCGAGTACAAGTGAAGAAAAGCGAGATGCACAGTACCGATGCACGGATTGAAGACGGCTTGCCTCGTAGTAGTGTTGATGCATCTGTAATGGATGCGGAGCGAAGGAGGCAAGTTGCTTCAGTGGAGCCATGGGTCAACTTCTCTGGAAGGATGAACCCGTGACATCCGCAAAACCGTTTGTCATTCCAAAACGGTAAGCGCCACTAAATCGACACCCTTGCCCTCAGCCGAACTGAGCCACTTTTTTGCAGCCTGCTCCAACTCCGCATGCCACGGCAGTAGCTGTTCAAGCGTCTCCAGCGTCTGTGTGTGTGCAATGCGCTCCAGCACAGGCTGGATATACGTCGAGGGTTCCAAGCCGTTAGCTTTTGCAGTTTCGATTAGCGAGTAACAGGTAGCACTGGCACGAGCGCCCCGCGAGGTATCCGAGAACAGCCTGGCCCTGCGGCCGACTGCAAACGGGCGGATGGCATTCTCAGCCAGGACGTTGCTGATCTGTAGATCACCCCGCTTGCAGTAACCCACCAGATAGTCCCACTGGTTCAGGGGCGCCAACGTATTCTGACGTAAACCAACGTATTAGAGCGTATTAGTGTCGCCAGAAACGAAAAAGCCGAATCAACTCTTACCTTAGTAAGTTATTGATTTGGCTTAAAAATAATGGTGCCCGGAGGCGGAATCGAACCACCGACACGAGGATTTTCAATCCCATATAAGCCGATCCTAGCAACAGCCTACAACATTAAATAACAACAAAAACAGCGATTTATGAATTTTCTATATTGTGTTCTGTTGTCTATTCTCGTCATTTTTTGCGGCTTAGTGTCCCGCCAGTGTCCCACGAGTGGCTCCAGTGATTAACCATGTGGGCAAGGGGTTGGCGACCTGTTGCCAGCCGATCCGCCAGCCGGTGTATGTGGGCTTTGGTTACTTGTGCCGGCGATGCGGAACAATCCCGCAACGGTGACGATGTTAACAAATGTGAACAGGTAGGCGCGGGCGCTGCCGTTTTGAATACTAACATTCCCCAACAGCCTGTAAGCGGGTAATTGTGGGCCTGCCATGCTTTTACGAGTTTTTCGTAATACTCAATCCACGGGGTTCACTACGAAACTTTTGTAGTGCAGCCACGGCCTGAGCCACCTTGCCAGTGGACATCTTGGCGGATTTGGCTATTTCATTGCGGGTGTTGTGTTTTGGCTGCGCGATAACTGCAATCGGCGGCTCAGATAAACTGTTGTCACAGAATGACAACAGTTCTTTTTTCGGCCTACCCTCAGTTTCTGCCCGCCCACTTCAAGCAAGTCCTGCTTATTGCCGAACTCCAGCTCTAGGAGCCATGCGTCAGACAGATTGCGCCGGCCTTGGCTGCATTGCCTGTGAAAACTACAGGGTTCTGATTGCGGCTTGCTGGTGGACTCTCTGGGGCGTCCTGCCTGTTATGGCCTGTATGCAGGTAATAGCAACGCTCCCGAACTTTTGGGAACGCTCACGGGCGCGTGTGCGATGGGTAGCGTTTTCAGGAACGAAACCCCCTGAAGTTTCAGGGCATCTCGGCTAACGGGCTTTTACGTCACTGGTGGAATACTGCTCACTTTTCAGCAGCGTCACCAGTGATTTGGTTTTCAGGTTTTATCAGGTTCCAACCTTAACAATCCTGAACAGGCCAGCCCTTTGATAAGCGGCATCATCAGCCCAAAACCTTGCCGCTATTTGCCATATTCCATCGGGCAAAATGTCAGCATTTGTCTACAGGTGGATGCTACCAGGGCGCACGCGGGCAAACCGGATTTCAACTTTCTTCAAGTTTGCGTGACCAAGCTGCACCCACGTGCACGCGGGCTTTCGGGTTTTTTGCGCACTACGCACGCGTGAGCGAATTTTAACCGTTCGCAAGGGTGTTGGCATAGGCGGCTGCGGCTTCTTTTGGCGTCATCGTTTGGGTAATGGTCTGGATGGGTGAGCCGTCTTTGCCGGATAGCTCGATGGCCTGCTTACTTTTGCCGTAGGCCCGCTCTAGCATTTCTTTGGCTGCTGCAACTCTGGCGGCGGCAGCCTTTCGCGCTGGCCTACCAAGCACAAGTTTTTACAAGTAGCTGCATTCACGCGCAAGAGGGCTGGCCAATCTTTGGTTTTTAAAGGTTCTCGGCCCCAGGCATCATCCACTCGCCCACTCGCGTATTGCGCCAAAAACTGCACCCACCGTGCAGGGTGTTGTGGGGGCTGGGGGTCAGCCCCCGGCTACCCGATTAAGGGTCATTGACTTCTCTGCCCGCGTAAACAGCAAAGCTAACGATGAGGAGCGTAAAGCCCGCTAAGACTTCCTGCACTACGAGGAGCTTTGTATACATAGAATCGGGCCGAAAATCCCCGTAGCCAAGTGTTGTGATCGTTACGCCACTGAAATAGAAAGCATCAATTGCGTTTCTTGGGACATCGATAGGTCCGACCGGGTGCATTAAAAGTAGATACAGAAACGCAAAGTTCAGAATAAGCTCCAAGTAGCTTATCAGTGCAAGCTCTATTCGCCTTCTGCTGTTCAATGTACTTTTCGAAGGAAGCCGAGCCGACTTGTCTAGCGCATCGCCGAGAAACGCGAACATTATCTCATTGCACCGCGACCAAGTGATTGCGTAGCCAAAAAAGTAAGCAACATAGATCACAAAACTGTGAAAGGATGCTTGCTCCGAGAGATATTCATCGAGAGCCAAAAGCGCGAAGATAGACCAGAACGCATATAAATAATTCCGGCGAATGATTCCACAGGCCCTAGCTTCCGGGCTGGCACCACGCTTCGAGTAAGTTGCTATAGCCCACGTGGGTGAAAGCAACGTCAAAACAACAATCTGGATCGCACACTTCATCATGACACCCAACGAGGCTGTAGGAAAACCCTCGAGCCCTTTTGTGATGACGTTCCTACGTAAAATCTAGGTCTGCTTTCGACAATAAGTGCTCCAGATTTTAAGAATAGGCGCTATTTTTAGCTTAATTATTGATCGATTCAAGGCCGAGAAAAGCCTTTGACCTTTTCCTACAGCCTCAACGCCAACAGCACGCGCGGCTGCGGAATGGAGGCGAAGCCGCAATGGAGTTGACGTCGCCGTGCCTGTGATTGTTAGGCATTTTGGGCAGACGCCCTTGACACAGCTTCAATCTCACACAGAATTTGATTCGCCATTTGGACTATAGCTTTAGCATCTGACGATGTCGCATCTCGATCATTATGCGCATACCTGTTTCTGTAAACTCCATAGAATCCGCTAATCAGATTTCTAAGCGACTGTTTCTTTGAATCATCCAGAGCCACCGGAATTTTTCCACCTTTTCCGAAAACCAAATTGACCAAGTCTTCACCGTCAATTTCGTCTTGGACTCCAAAAGCCCTTCTCAATCGCTCGGTGAGCACTACAAAAGTTTTCCTAATTGCCGAGTCAAAGTGCAAGCCATCCATCAAAGGAACCACCGATTCTCGGAGCTTTTCATCTAAGAACTGATCTTCACTTGCCTC
>JBDNIR010000105.1:0-5070 GCA_041688195.1 Marinobacter sp. | reverse complement strand
TTCGCGCTTCACACTGATACGGAACCACGGCTCACCGGGCATGTTGGAGAGACTGTAGTTACGCATTGTGGTGCCACCATCCGGCGAAGGCAGTTTTACGGTAATGTACTGACCCGGCTTATGCAGCGCCAACTCAGTGCCGTATAGTCAGCGTCTGTACCGCGCCTTTGATAGGCCTTAATTCACGGATGATGACATCTGTGACTAGGCCAGCTTTCAGTTTCGGTACGCAGTCTGTGAGAAGGTAGCCTGTGCGCCTTTCAACCAGGGTGACGGCGCCAGAATTCTTATGCCCGTGAAGGATCGTATCTCCCTCCCAGTGGCCAATATGCAGTCGTTCATCAATGGCTTTGGGACGATGCTCAATGCCTACTCGGCCTGGGATCTTGCCTAACCCCGCCCGTTTGGCGAGGTGGCGCTGATAACGTCTCTGGTGAGGCAGACGACAATACGTCCAGAGGTCGCCACTGGCTATTCTATCCCGGTAAATCAGACCATAAATCCACTGATGACTGACCTGGACGCTGCCAACTAATTAGTATACAACCTACTTAAACCATTAAATTGTATACCGAGAGGTCGAAATGCCAGAATCACTGAAATCCCGCCTGTCTTCGAACAGCCTGGTCGTAGCGCCCGGCATATTTGACATGATCTCACTACGGATGGCCATCTCAGCCGGTTGCGAGGTGGCCTACATGACCGGCTACGGCACTGTTGCGTCACATCTTGGCCTGCCCGATGCTGGGCTCGCGTCCTATCGTGACATGGTCAGTCGCGTTGAAGTTTTCGGAGCCTACTGCCAGGAGCACGGCGTTCCATTGATCGCTGATGGAGATACCGGCTATGGCGGCATCATCAACGTCGCACATACCGTTCGCGGATACGAGGCTGCTGGCGCATCCGGCATCCAGCTTGAGGATCAGACCTTTCCAAAGAAATGCGGTCACACGATGGGCCGCACTGTGATACCCGTCGAAGAGATGGTCTCCAAAATCAAAGTTGCCACAGAAGTCCGAAAGAGCGAGGATTTTCTGATCATCGCCCGAACCGATGCTCGCACCGCCTATGGACTGGATGAAGCGATTGCGAGGATGGAGCAATATGATGCTGCGGGCGCGGATATCCTCTTCGTTGAAGCGCCCGAGTCTCGGGACGAGCTCGCAAAGATCGGCCGCCATTTCTCAAAGCCTCTGCTGGTCAACCTTGTCGAAGGTGGACGCACCCCGGTGTTGTCCCATGACGACCTAGAGAAACTCGGCTTCAAGCTCGCAATTTATCCTGCGACGGGCTTTCTGGCTGTCGGCGCGGCACTCGAAAAAGTTTACGCAGGGCTGGTGGATGGAGGATCACAAAAAGTCGATCAAGCGCTTTACGATTTCGAGAAATTCAACCGGCTTATGGGCTTTGAAGCGGTCTGGGAGATGGAAGAACGCTATCGCGCATGACGAAAGAGACACTGGAGGAGACGTCGAAATATGATCACCTTGGAGGAGGAAAAATCATGAAGAATCTGAGAACGTGGCTTCTGGCCACTGCCGTTATGGCTTTGCCGATTAACGTTGTTGGCCAAACAATCACATTGGCGTCGACTGTGCCTGACGCCGGCGTGAATACCGTTGTGACAGAAACAATGGTTTCGAAGATTAAGGCGTCCAGTCCAGATGCCAATGTTGAGGTCTTCCTTGACGGCTTGCTTGGCGGGGAGCGTGAGCTGCTCGACCTATTGCGGCTGGGTGAAACAGATATCCACATGGGCGTAATCCATGCTTCTCAGTATTTTCCTGAGCTCGATGCTACGCTCGTTCCTTACCTGTTCCCCGACTACGATAGTATTTTGGCCTTTCTCGACAGCGAGACCGGGGATCGAATGAAGACGGCGCTTGAGGAGCGCGGCAACGCCAAGTTTCTCGGGACTTATTACCAAGGTTCCCGGTGGACAACTTCCAATACGCCATTCAGGACCCTTGATGAACTGAAGGGCGTGAAAGTTCGGATGCCCGAGATCCCGCTTTGGATCAACATCTGGTCTGGCATGGGTGCCATGACGACACCGATGCCGTCTCCAGAGGTCTTCTCAGGCCTTCAGACAGGGGTGATCGATGCGCAGGAGAACATGCTCAGCAATATCCTTGGGAGGCGTCTGCATGAGGTCCAAAACTACCTGATCGCAACTGAGCACCAACACAGCTACGTCACTGTCATGGCCAATCTGGACTTCTGGAACAGCCTTGACGCTGAGATGCAGGAGGCAATCCAGGCTGCTGTGGATACTGCGACTGAGGCTGGAACCCAGGCTGCCTTTGAAGAGGCTCAGACACTCATTGACGAGATTACGGCGTCGGGTGTGGAACTCATTGAACCTGATCCATCGTTTCGCGCAGATGCCTTGCCCATCATACGTGCAGCTGCCGCTGAGGTGCTCGAAGAAGGTATTTACGAGGAAGCGGTGCGGATAATCGAAGTGTCCAGTGGCAGTTCTATGTGAGAAAGATATTTGACATGCTGACGGAGGTGAGCGACGCGCTCGCCACCTTCGCTTTCGCTGGCTTCCTGTGCGCGATAATCGCACAGGTAGCCTACCGTTATATCGGCATCTCGATGGTCTGGAGCGAAGAACTTGCACGTCTACTTAACGTGTACATGGTTTTCTTCGGAGTGATCCTTGTCACGGCGCGGCGCGGACACCTGAAGATTGATGTTCTCGAGCGCTCGATTACCTCGCCGCTGTTTCTGCGCACTCTTCGGATCGTGCACCTTTTGCTAGCTCTCGTGTTCCTGCTTTGCCTCGCATACGGAGCTTATTTGCTCACTCTTTCATCTTGGGGTCATCGTCTGGCAACAATGGCGTGGGCCAACCATGGTATGTTCTATCTTGCTCCCCTCATTGGAAGCCTCCTGTCAGCAGCACTCATCGTGCTCCAGATCGTTGAGGAATTTACTTCAGCTCGTGCCGAAGAAGGTCTCTGCTGATGATTCAGGGGCTGTTCATGCTGGGATACCTTGTCATCCTCTTGGCGATCGGCCTCGGCGCCGCCTTCGCCATGGGGCTCGCCAGCCTGATTTACTTTGGCGCCGCTCGTGGTATCGACAACATCCCGTTCGAAATCATGGTGCAGCGTGTGGTGTCAGGTATCGATTCTTTCACACTACTTGCCATTCCGCTCTTCATCTTTGTTGGGCACCTGATGAACGAGAGTGGTGCAACCACGCGTCTCTTCAGCTTTGCCAACAATCTCGTGGGGCCGATGCGAGGCGGTCTGGCGCAGGTAAACGTGCTCGCCAGTATGCTTTTTGCCGGTATGTCAGGTTCTGGAACAGCTGACGCTGCAGGCCTCGGAAATATCGAGATCCGCGCTATGCGTGACGCCGGGTACGACGACCGGACCGCGATTGGGATTACGGTAGGATCATCTCTGATTGGGCCAATTATTCCACCCAGCATACCAGCCATTCTCTACGCCATCCTCGCTGGTGTCAGTGCGACGGACATGCTGCTTGCGGGGCTGATCCCAGGCCTTCTGATGGCCTTGGTGCTGATGCTGATGTCTGCGTACTACGCCCGCAAGTACAACCAGCCACGGGGTATTTTTCCTGGTTTTGCGAAGCTCTGGTCTTCTTTCGTTGCAGCATTTGGAGCACTCCTCACACCGATCATCCTGCTTGGCGGCATCATGTTTGGCATCTTCACGGCAACCGAGGCCGCGGCCGTAGCCGGGCTTTGGGCCTTTTTTCTAGCAACCATGGTATACCGCTCAATGGGCTTGATCGGGATCATCTCGGTCCTGCGACGCTCGGCGTACGACTCCGCAGCGATTATGTTCATCTTGGGATGCTCTGCAATTCTCGCCTGGATTCTGACCCGCGCTCAGGTGCCAATGACCATTGCCAATTGGCTTATAGGATTGTCAGACAACCCGATCTTCATCATGGTGCTCGTGATGATCTTCCTACTCATAATTGGCTGTTTTATGTCAGTCGCGGTCGCCATCAACATCCTGACGCCTATTCTTGTGCCGATCATGATCGTGTACGGGTTAGACCCTGTTCATTTCGGTATCGTGATGATCATGCTCCTCGTGATTGGCGAAGCAACCCCACCATTTGGAATGGTTCTGTATGTCATCACCAACATCTCGAAACGGCCTTTTGAGTTCGTTGTCATGGCGTCCTTTCCCTACATCGTGGCAATTCTCGGCGTTGTCATCATCATTGCCATTTTCCCACAGCTTGCTCTTTGGTTACCTAACGCCGTTCGATAGAACGTATGCGTCCGGTCTGACTGGTGTTGGTCGCACCGAGGTGCGGCGCTGAAGATGATGCTTTCATTGTTGGTTTTCTGGAATGGCTGGAGTTGGAAAGACACAATGGAATCTCTACCAGAAATCAGCGATTGGCCTGCATTCACGGCTTCTACCGCTATCTGCAAACTGAAGATCCTGAGCACTTGTATGCCTTTCAAAAAATTCTTTCGATACCGATAAAGAAAACACGGCAACCCTCCGTACAGCATCTTGCGCCAGACGCGCTGAAATGCATTCTGGCTCAGCCTGATCTCACACAAACCCGAGGGCGCCGGGACTTAACGATACTCTCGGTATTGTTTGACACAGGTACAAGAGTACAGGAAGTCGTGGACCTGAAAATACGCGATGTCCGACTGGATTCCCCGCCCGTCCTGACATTAACCGGTAAAGGTGGCAAATCGAGACAGGTACCGCTTATGGTCAACACGGAAGCGTTGTTGCGGCAGTACATGAACGAAGCCGGCCTGCTTCAAAAAGGCAAGGGGGATCATCCGTTGTTTTTTTAATCGCCGGCACCAAAAACTGACCCGGGCAGGGATGGCGTTCATTCTGACGAAGTATGCGACTCAGGCCAGGGCGAAATCCCCGACAGTTCCAGGCCGAGTGACGCCCCATGCATTGAGGCACACGAAAGCGATGTTACTGTTACAAGCTGGCGTTAATCTGATTTATATCCGGGATCTGTTGGGACATGTGGATATTGCCACAACAGAAATTTATGCCCGCGCGGATACGGAATTAAAACGCACAGCATTAGAAAACG
>JBDNIR010000104.1:0-9805 GCA_041688195.1 Marinobacter sp. | reverse complement strand
GGCGTTGTCACTGGATTACGACGACATCCGTGCGCTGGCCCGAAACTCCATTACCGCCTCGTTCCTCCCGGAGGACCAAAAGAAGACTTGGCTGGAGCGCATCGACGCTGTTGCACGGCCGGATTGATTCACGGTCTCCTCGAACCGGCAGTGAACGCCGATAACCTCACGCTGCTAGACGCTCTAGAGGACTATCCGAGCAACCTATACGCGCACGGTGATTTCCACGCACTGGGGCGAGGCGGTTATAGGGACAGGCACCCCCAAAGAAGAAAGGTAACATCTCCACTCAAGCCGGAAGGCATCGGCAAACAATCAGCCTGATTTTCTGCTTTATAGGCCCTTTGTTGTTGAATTAACTGTTAGGCGTCTAATGGCGAATTCAACCAAGCTACGCAGATCGGACCTATGAGGAAGCTCATGAGTGAGTCAACTAATTGCAAGTCCGTGTTGGCCTCCACGGTCAGGCATCCAGTGACGCTGGCCCCCACGGAAGGCTACGGTTTTTCAAGCGATGCAAACGCCTTGATGGGTGCGCCTTCGTTCGAGACCGTCAGCTTCCCGTTCTTTTTTGGGTTTGACAATATTCAATATTTGAAAGATAGTTACGGTATTATGAATTTTGCTGATGCATCCTCAACCCGCGCCGTTCGCCTTTTCGAGGCGTTTGCCTCTGTTGGCGCCCCGCAATCGCTGAGCGAGATTTCGCAGCTTCTCGACACGCCGCTCAGCACTTGCCATGGGCTTGTCCGGGCGCTTAAGGATGGTGGCTATCTCTACGCCAACAAGCTGTCGCGTCAGCATTATCCCACCCGCAGGTTGCTTCAGATCGCAGAGACGATTGCGGCTAACGATCCGGTGGTGAAGTACTTCGACAGGCATATGTCTGTCCTGCGCGACCTCACGGCAGAGACGGTGATCCTGGGTGCGCTCCAAAAGGACTCGGTCGTCTATCTGGAGGTGGTCGAAAGCCCCAATTCGATTCGCTACAGCGCCCGGTCCGGTGACATCAAGCCGCTGCACTCCAGCGCCTTGGGCAAGTTGATGCTTGGGGAGGCCACCGCGAAGGATCGCGAGGCGCTGATCAACGCGTTGGCGTTGGAGGCCGTGACCGAAAACACGCTGACCGATCTCGGCGCGCTGAGCCGCGATCTGGACCGCGGACGGAAAACAGGGCTCTACATTACTCAGGGTGAGAACGTCTCGGAAGTGATGGCCATTGCCGCACCGGCCCGCGTTGCGGGAGAGACATATGGGATCGCCGTGGCCGGACCGATCGAGCGGATGCAGCGGAAGCGGGAGTTTATCGAAAAGGCGTTGCGGGAAACCTGCGCAAGCATCGGCGGGGATTTCGGATGAGCTCTCCCGTTGTGACAGCCCTGCGAGATGGGGTTCTATATGTCTGCATCAACCGCCCCGAAAAGCGCAACGCGCTAAGCATGGCGACGCTGGATGCCATTGCCGCTGCATTCCGCGGGGCTGCTGATGATACCGATCTGCGGCTTGCCGTTCTGACTGGCGCCGGGGACAAAAGCTTTGCTGCCGGGGGTGACCTCAAGGAACTGGCCTCGGTTAAGGGTGAAGAGGCTGCCGTTGCCATGGCGACCCACGCCAAACAGGCACTGAGTACGGTCCGCAATTTCCCGTTGCCGGTGGTTGCGGCGCTCAATGGCGATGCGCTTGGCGGCGGGGCCGAGTTGGCCATGGCTTGCGACATGCGCATCGCGGCATCAAATGCGCGGATCGGCTTCATTCAAGGCAAGCTTGGCATCACCTCAGCATGGGGTGGGGGTGTCGATCTGATGCGGCTAATCGGCACGGCGGCGGCGTTGCAGATGATGACCCGCATGGAAGTTCTGGAACCGTCGCAGGCCTGTGCGATGGGGCTGTATAACGTAGCCGCCGATGAGAGCGCTTCGTTGGAAGATGCGCTTGAAGCGTTCATCGCGCCGATGCGGGGGCAGTCCCCGCATGTGATGCGATCCTTCAAGGCAATGGCGCTGCATCTGCGCCAGAACAACAGGGTGGAGATGGACAGGCTGGAGACCCGTAATTTCGGTCGCGCCTGGGCGCATCCCGATCATGACCGCGCCGTGGAACGGCTGCTGAGCAAGATGAGGGCGACATGACCAAGACTGCACCCAAAGAAACCCCATACGATCATCTTTCGCACACCCCCTCGGGGATCGAGATTCCGGTGATCGTCACGTCTGAGATGGCGGGCAAGATTGCGTTGGGCGAGCCGGGGCAGTTCCCGTTCACGCGGGGCATTTTCGAGAATGGCTATCGCGGGCGGCTCTGGACGATCCGCCAGTATTCGGGCTTTGGAACGGCGGAATCTACGAACGAGCGTTATCGCTTTTTGCTGGACCGTGGCCAGACAGGCCTGTCGGTTGCACTCGATCTGCCAACGCAGTGCGGCTACGACCCCAGCGACGAGATGGCCATGTCAGAGATCGGCAAGGTCGGTGTGTCGCTGTCCAATCTCGCCGAGGCCGAGATCCTTTTCGACCAGATCGACCTGTCGAAAATCTCGACCTCGTTCACGATCAACGGCACGGCGGCGATCATTTACGCGATGTACCTCGCGGTGGCCGACAAGAAGGGCGTGCCGCGTGCGCAGTTGACCGGCACGATCCAGAACGACATCCTGAAGGAATATGTCGCGCGGGGCACATGGATTTTCCCGGTGCGCCCCTCGATGCGACTGATCGCGGATTCGGTGCTGTTCGCCAATGAACAGACGCCGCGGTTCAACCCAATCTCCATCGCCGGTGCGCATGTGCGTGACGCCGGTTCCACTGCGGCGGAGGAAATGGCCTATACGCTGGCGAATGGTCTGGCCTATGTCGATGAATTCAAGCGGCGCGGCGGCGACATCGACAAGTTCGCCAAGCGGCTGAGCTTTTTCTTCTACGTCCACATGGACCTCTTCGAAGAAGTCGCCAAGTTCCGCGCCGGTCGGCGGATGTGGGCCAAGATGCTGTCGGAACGCTATGGCGTCACTGACGAAAAGGCGCTGCAGTTCCGCTTTGGCGTGGTCTGCGGCGGGTCGTCCCTGACGGCAGCGCAGCCGATGAACAACGTGGTCCGCGTAGGGATCGAGACGATGGCCGCCGTTATGGGTGGCGCGCAGTCGATCTTTACCTGCGCTTTCGACGAGGCCTACCAAATCCCGACAGAGACCAGCGCCGAGATTGCCCTGCGCACGCAGCAGATCGTCGCCGAGGAAAGCGGTGTCGCGCGCACCGTCGATCCCTTGGGCGGCAGCTATTACGTCGAGTGGCTCACGGATCAGATGGAAGAAATGATCGGTCATATCATGGATGAGCTGGATGAGTACGGCGGCGTCGTGAAAGCGATCGAAGACGGCTACCTTCAGGCCAAAGTTGCCGAGCGCGCCAAGGAGCGCAAGCAGGCAACCGACAGTGGCGCGCGGCCAGTGGTAGGGGTCAACGTGGGCCGCCGCGAGAAGAACGAAAGCGACAGGGGCGAGATGTTCAGCCAGGACCCTGAAACGGTCAAGCAGGTTCTGGACAAGCATGCCCGCGTCATGGAAAGCCGCGATCAAGCCGCCGTCGACAAGGCGCTAGCAGCGCTGGGTGCCGCCGCCGCGACGGACACCGAAAACGTCATGCCGCATCTGATCGATTGCTGCCACGCCTACGCCACCGTGGGCGAAATGGTCGCCACCCTGAAAAAGGAATGGGGCGAATTCCAGGAACCCATAAGGTTTTGATAACATGACACTCGAAAGAAAACGCATTCTGATCGCAAAGCCAGGCCTTGATGGACATGACGTGGGGGCCAAGGTCATCGCACTGGCGCTGCGCGACGCGGGGGCCGAGGTGATCTATACCGGCCTGCGCCGCAGTCCCGAACAGATCGTGCGCATCGCCGTCGACGAGGATGTGGACATGCTGGGCCTGTCGATCCTGTCCGGCAGTCACAAGGAACTGGCGGCATCCGTGATCGAACGGCTGAAGAAGGAAAATGCCGGTGACATCAAGGTCTTCGTCGGTGGGACAATCCCGGACGAGGACTTCGAGGCGCTGCGCGCCGCCGGCGTGTCCGGCATCTTTACGAACGAAATGACGATCGCCTCCGTGATCGCAGAAATCGAAAGCCAGCTGTCCTGATGTCAGGCCCCCTTACAGGCAAAACCATCATCGAGATCGGTCACATGCTGGCCGGTCCCTATTGTGGGATGCTGCTGTCTGATCTTGGGGCGCGGGTGATAAAGGTGGAATCTCCCGAAGGCGATATTGGCCGCACCATCGGACCGAATAGCGTTGGCGGTCACAATGCCTATTTCGCATCGCTCAACCGCGGCAAGGAAAGCGTCACGCTTGATCTTGGGTCCGAGGAGGGCAGGGCGGGTCTTGCCAAGCTGGTCCGTATGGCGGACGGGGTGTTCACGAACCTGCGGCCCGCAGCGATCAAGAAACTGGGGCTGACCTACGACAGCCTGAAGGAGATCAAGCCGACGCTCGCCTGTCTGGCGCTGACGGGTTACGGGCTGGACGGACCCTATGCGGATTCACCGGCCTACGACTATGTCATACAGGCGATGACGGGCGTGCTGCTGCTGACCGGCGATCCTGACGGGCCACCGGTCAAGCCCGGCTTTTCGGCGGTGGACAATTCGGCGGGCATCATGGGCGCGCTCGGGCTGGTCGCCAAGATGCTGGAAGGCAAGGGCGGGCAGGTCGACGTCTCGATGTACGACACGATGATGTCGCAGCTCAATTATCTGGGCAGCAGTTACCTGAATAACGGCGAAAAGACGGGCCGCATCAAGGACGGCGCGCATCCCTATATTGTGCCTGCGCAGCTTTTCCCGACCAAGGACGGCCATATCGTGCTGTTCATAACCCACGACAAGTTCTGGCGGCTGTTCGCTGAATCGCTGGGCGAGCGGGAATGGCTGGAGGACCCGCGCTTCGCCAAGATGTCCGGGAGGTCGGCAAACCGTGATCTGGTGGTCGGTCGGATCGCCGCGCGGCTGATGGAGAAACCGGCAGCGGCTTGGGTCGAGCAGCTTGCGCCGCTGGGGCTGGTGGTGGCGTCGATCTGCACGCTTCCCGACGCGCTGGACGGACCGCTCAGCGCCTCGCGGGACATGGTGATCGAGATACCCGTCGATGAAGGGCAGCTGCGCCTGATCGGCAGTGCCATCAAGATCCCCGGCGAAGTTCCGGACTTTCGGCCGCCACCAGCCCTAGGCGAACACAACGCCCTTCTGTCGGGCTATGGAGCGGGCGCATGAGCAGGCAGGGATTACCACTCCCCCGGCGGCAGATCTCGCGCGAGTTGACCCGTATTGCAAATGCCCCCGTGCGTGAGGTTTTGGAGGCGATCGGTGACAGCGAAGCGCCTGCCGGGCTGCGCATCGGAATCACCGGCCCGCCCGGTGCTGGAAAGTCCACCCTGATCAGCGCCCTGGTGGCAGCGCGTCTTGGCAAGGAAACAGGAAAAACGCTGGCGGTGCTGGCCATTGATCCGTCGAGCCCCGTCAGCGGCGGCGCGATCCTTGGGGATCGCATCAGGATGGACGCGATCTCTGACCTGCCGGGGCTCTACTTGCGGTCGCTGTCGAGCCGGGGTGCGCGGAATGGGCTTTGTGACAACCTCGTCGATCTGTTGACGCTGCTCGAAAGCTACGGCTTTGATGAGATCGTTCTTGAAACGGTCGGTGTCGGTCAGTCCGAAGTGGCGGTGCATGACGTCGTCAATGTCCTCGTGGTCATCGTACCGCCAGACGCGGGCGACAGTGTGCAGACGATGAAGTCGGGCATTCTGGAAATGGCAGACATCGTCGTCGCCACCAAGGCCGACCATCCGGGTGCGCAACGCATGGCCGCGGATCTGTCGGCTGTCCTGCGCAAGCGGGACGGTCGGGAGGTGCCGGTCATCATGACGAAATCCGACGGTACAGGCATCGATACGCTGAGTGCCGCCATCGACCACCACCGGGGCTGGCTGAGGGAGAACTACCCCGAAATGCTCTCGCACGAAAGCAGGCGGCGCTATCACCTGCACGCGCTGATCGACCGGCAGGTCCAGGAGGCGCTGAAATACGACAGGGACATCGCGCGGGGGACACTTGCGATATCTTACGACCGACTGCTCGCAGCCTTGCGGGTGAAATGAAACTATAATGGGAAGAGACCACTATGATAAATCTGATGAAAGGGGCGGCAATTGCAGCCGTCTTGATGACTGCCGGTGCCGCGCAGGCGCAGGAGAGGCTAACCATGGGTGCCACGCACAGCGCATCGTCGTTCTATGCCTATCAGGTGGGGATCACCAATTTCCTCAACACTGCGGTTGAAAACGTCAACATCAACGTGCGCGAACTGGGCGGGGCCGAAGTGTCGACCGAAGCGCTGCTGAGGGGCGAAGTGGACATGGGCATTTCGGTGACCTCGTCGGACTTCGCCGCGATGAACGGCGTGGCACCCTTCAGCGGCAAGGCCGAAAACCTACGCACGCTCTACTACTTTGCACCGCTGCCGCTAAACTTCGTGGTCGCTGCGGATGCAGGTGTCGAAAGCGTCGATGCCTTGGCCGACCAGTCGTTCAATCCCGGCGGACGCGGCACCTCGACCGAGCGGCAGGTGGAGCAGATCATGGAAACCATCGGTGTCACCCCGGACTGGTTGCGCGCTGAGGGCGGCGATGCACTGGACGCGTTCCAGAACCGGCAGACCGTGGGCTTCGTGAAGGGCGGCAACCACCCGGACGGCTATATCCAGCAGGCCGCGTCGGCGCGGGACGTCATCTTTTTGTCGCTGAACGAAGAACAGCGCAAATCGGTGATGGATGCTTACTCCTTCTTCAGCGCCGCGAAAAGCAACCCCGGCGAATTCTACGGCAAGACCGAAGGCGAGGTGACGACGCTTCAGACCGCGATCGGCATCAACACGACGACAAATTTTGACGAGGAAACCGCCTATCAGATTGCCAAGGCGGTATTTTCGGGCGCGGGCAAACAGGCAGCATCCGAAATCTATGCGCCAGCCAAGACGATAGATGCCGCCCAGCTGACCATAGACGCGGCTGTCGCACCGCTTCATAAGGGTGTGATCCGCTATCTGGAAGAGGCCGGCTATACCGTGCCGGACGACCTCAAGACGCAGGACTGACATCGTGGGTGATACGGCACCTGCACAGGTGGCGCTGACCGGGGCGGAAACGCCCCGGTCAGCGCCCGTGCGTATCCTGCTTGGGCTAGCGATCGGGTGGGTGCTGTTCCACCTCGCTGCGGCGGGGCTTGGGATCGTGGGCAGCCACGTCCTGCGCAGCATCCACCTTGGCGGTGCGATCATCCTGACGCTTTGCTTTCAGCCGCTGGCGCGGCCGTGGCGCTGTATTGATGCGCTGATCATCGCGGCCGTTGCGGTCGCAACGCTTTACCTCATCATCCGCAGTGACGCGATCCTGCTGTCAAACTGGTTCACCTATCTCTGGCCGGAACGCATCCTTGGCACGATCATGTTCGCCGGTCTGATCGAGGCTGTGCGCCGTGCGCTGGGATGGGGGTTCGTGGCACTGATCGTGGTCTTTGTGGGCTATGCGGTTCTGGGTCCGTGGATACCCGGTACGTTCGGTCATCGCGGGCTTTCGTTCGACCGCCTGATCTTCAGTTTCTACCTTGGCAGCCAAGGGGTGACGGGCATGCTGATCGGCATTTCCGCCAGCATCGTGGCGCTTTTCCTGATCTTCGGCGAGATCCTCAATGCAAGTGGCGCTGGGAACACCTTCATCAACATCGCTTTGCGCATTGGCGGGTCATTCCGTGGCGGCGCGGGCATGGTTGCTGTCATCGGCAGCGCCTTCATGGGCATGATCAACGGCAGCGCCGTGGCGAACGTGGCCTCCACCGGTGTCCTCACGATTCCGCTTATGCGCCGCCTTGGCTTCTCGCGCAATCTGGCCGGCGCGATCGAGGCCGTCGCCTCGACCGGGGGGCAGTTCATGCCGCCGATCATGGGACCGGGCGCGTTCCTGATGGCGGAGCTGCTGGGGATTTCCTATCTCGACGTGGCTGTTGCCGCGCTAATCCCATCGACACTCTTCTATATCGGGCTGCTGCTTGCTGTCTGGCTGTTCGCGGGCAAGAACGGTCTCAAGCCGATCCCTGCCGACATGATCCCCAGCCGCGCCGTCGCCTATGCGCCGCTTGCCATGATGGCGCTTCTTTTGCCAATCGGAATACTTGTCGGCCTCGTGATCGCGCGGTTCACCGTGCAGTACGCGGTGCTTTTTGCGATCCTCGTGGCCACCGCCTTTTTCGTGGTGCAGGCCATTCTGACGCGGAAAGCGCGCACAGACAATACCGCTGCCTTGCCGCCCGTAACCGCCCTTGCGCGCGCTTTCGATCTCTCGGCACGCAACATGGCCTACGTAGGCATGATCATTGCGGCAGCGCAGATCATCGTGGCCGTGATAAACCTGACGGGGCTTGGGGTCACGCTCTCGCAGATCATCGTCAGCCTTGGGCAAAGCAACCTGATCCTCTCGTTGATCCTGACGATGGGTGTGGCCATTCTGCTGGGTATGGGTATGCCCACACCAGCGGCTTATGCGGTGGCGGCCGCGGTACTGGGTCCGCCGCTCGGCAGACTTGGGCTTGAAATGCTGCCAGCGCATCTGTTCATCTACTACTTCGCCTGCCTTGCCGCGATCACGCCACCCGTCGCCTCTGCCGTCTTTGCCGCCTGCGCGATCAGCCGGGGGTCGGTGATTCCGACGGCGGGCCATGCGATCCTGCTCTCGCTCAGCCTTTTTCTGGTGCCGTATCTTTTCGTGACCGATCCTGTGCTTTTGCTGGAGGGCAGCGTGCCACGCATCGTGCTGGCGGTGGTGACCAGCATGCTTGGCGTTGCGGCCCTGACGCTGGCGACCATCGGCTACCTGATGGCACCGATCCCGGTGTTGCTTCGGATTGTTCTGGGCGGCGCGGCTCTTGCGTTGATCATCCCCGGCTGGTTTAGCGACCTGCTGGGGTTGGCCGTGGCGGGGGCTGTCCTCTCCCTGTTGCTGGTGCGATCACCTGTCGTAGAGGAGGTGTGAAGGGTCTGATGATGTAACCGTCCCCGACGGCATCGATGTGCCAAGGTTGGTCTGCAATGATCCACAAAGGAGAGCGGTCATGTCGGATATTATCACGGTCGGGCATTGTCAGAAGAAACCAGCCTGAGGCGGGCAGGGCGGTTTTGTAGCCTTTAGTCATGGCAAAACCCTCGCCTGGGTCATGCCACAAGCCAATCCGGCTTCAATCTGGTAACGTTGGCTCTGAGTCAGTTGCCGGTAAGGTGCCGTCATCTGCGCTTGAATCCTTTGGTGTGAGAGCCTGGATTGTACCGGTAGCTGGCTCTCTGCCTAACGTTTCAAGCGTTGCACTTATTCTATGAATTCAGGAAATATGCCTGCAATTCAGTGCAAGGGTTTAACGCAGCATGTTGTATGGTTTGTTGGTGGCATCGGGAGTTTGGCCTGATTGCCGACACACAAATGATCGAAGGTTGGTGATTCTCTCTATGGAGAAAACCATGGTAAACTACCGCTTTTGATTTTCGCGAGTTCTGCGTCTGTACCATTTTTAAAGGCGGGTTTCTTCGCAACTCATTCATTTTAGTGAACCGGCAATTTGAGGATCTTTCATGCAAGTGTCTGTTGAAACGACGTCTAACATCGAACGTCGAATGACGATTGGTGTCCCCGCCCAAGAAATCGACCAGGCGGTTGAAAAGCGCCTCCAACACACCGCCCGCACCGTCAAGATGAACGGTTTCCGTCC
>JBDNIR010000487.1:0-5529 GCA_041688195.1 Marinobacter sp. | reverse complement strand
CCGTTGCAGCAGCCGTTCGGGGCTTGCGTTATCACGGAGCTTGCGTCCCTCCTCAAAATTTTCAGCCTCAGCTGAATCAGCACTACCTTGAGGCCGGCGCGCCCGGGCTTCGAGAAAGTTCTTTGCGGTATTCACAGCTATTCTGTAAAGCCAGGTATAAAATGCGCTGTCAGCGCGAAACCGCTCCAAAGCCCGATACGCCTTGACGAATGACTCCTGGGTCAGGTCCATCACGTCCTGGTTATCGTAAACATACCGGCTGATAATAGCCGCCACCCGAGACTGGTATTTGATCACCAGCAGGTCGAACGCCGACCGATCACCGCGTTTAACCTTTCTCACAAGCTGGAGATCGGTCTGACTTTCAGCAGTGACCACGAATTGGGTGTCTGATTCCGGAGCCATGTATCTGTTACCGGGCCTTGGTTCTGCGGCCTCACGGCCGGGCGTCTGCCTTTTGGGTAGATTCATACGGCTGTCTAAGCGGCTCCCTCATGGTCTTAGGCGCCAGCGTATCGTTGGCGCATCCCATTCGGACAAATAGACAGCAGACGTAAAGTTTAGTTCAATACAAGCCCACATTATGGCCCGCGATAACGACTTGATGCCACAATCCTATGAACACGACGTTCTTATTATCGGTAGCGGAGCTGCCGGACTCACGGTTGCGCTGAATTTACCGGCTCACCTGCGCGTTGCCGTCCTGAGCAAGGGCAAGATTACCAGCGGCGCTACGCTCTGGGCTCAAGGCGGTATCGCCGCCGTACTGGACAATGAAGATTCGATAGAGGATCACATTTCAGACACCCTGGCGGCGGGAGCAGGGCTCTGCCACGAAGACGCCGTGCGCTTGACGGTCGAGCACGGTAAAGAAAGTATCGACTGGCTGGTTGCCAACGGTGTCGATTTCACCAAGGACGACAACGCGCAGTTTCATCTGACCCGGGAGGGCGGTCACAGCCACCGCCGTATTATCCATGCCGCCGATGCCACCGGGCACGCGGTCTCCAGCACCCTGAGCCAGCAGGCCGCCAGCCGCGCCAACATTGACCTGATGGAATCCCGGGTTGCGGTAGACGTCATAACTCATCGCAAACTGGGGTTACCCGGTAACCGTTGCGTGGGGGCGTACGTACTGAACCTTGAGGACAACCATGTGGAGTTGTTCCGTGCCCGATTCGTGGTTATTGCGACCGGTGGCGCCAGTAAGGCCTACCGTTACACCACTAATCCGGACGGCGCCTCCGGCGATGGTATCGCTATCGCCTGGCGCGCAGGTTGCCGCGCGGCCAACATGGAGTTCAACCAGTTTCACCCTACCTGCCTGTACCATCCCCACGCCAAATCCTTCCTGATTACCGAAGCAGTGCGCGGGGAAGGCGGGTATCTGCGATTGCCGGATGGCTCTCGCTTTATGCAGCAGTTTGACCCCCGGGGAGAACTGGCACCCAGGGACATTGTGGCGCGCGCCATTGACCACGAGATGAAGCGCCTCGGCGCAGACCACCTGTATCTAGACATAAGCCACAAACCAGCAGACTTCATTCGACATCACTTTCCGACCATCTACGAAAAATGCCTGGAATTTGGTATCGACATCACCAAGGATCCGATACCCGTGGTACCAGCAGCTCACTATACTTGCGGCGGCATTATGACGGACCATCGTTCAAGAACGGACGTCAATCAGCTATACGCAGTGGGTGAGGTGGCTTTTACCGGCCTGCATGGAGCTAACCGAATGGCCAGCAACTCATTGCTGGAATGTCTGGTTTATGGTCGCGCCGCAGCCGCCGATATTGCACACTGTGAGGCCGATATACCACCCTCGCCGGAAGCCCCTGACTGGGATGAGTCCCAGGTTCGGGATTCCGATGAAGACGTCGTCATCTCCCACAACTGGGACGAACTTCGACACTTCATGTGGGACTATGTGGGCATTGTGAGGACAACCAAACGCTTGCAGCGAGCAAAACACCGAGTCGACCTTCTTTCCCGGGAAATTGGAGAATTTTACAATAATTACAGGGTTTCCAATGACCTGCTTGAGCTTCGGAATCTGGTTACCATTGCCGACCTCATCATCTGCTCGGCGATGCAGCGTAAGGAAAGCCGCGGGCTTCATTACACACTGGACTACCCTGGCTTGCTCCATGAGGTAAAAGATACCGTATTGATCCCAACCACATTTAGGAGCAAGTCGCCCTGAGCCCCTGCCCGCGCTGCCGAAACATTTACCCGCATCTAAAACGAGACTGCTGATGACTGACAACACAGAATTCAATCGCCTCTACTGGCATAGCCGGCGCGGCATGCTTGAACTCGATGTATTGCTGATTCCGTTTCTGGAAGAGGTGTACCGAGATCTCCCGAGAGAAGATCAGGTCAAGTATGAAAAATTGCTGGCCTGCGAAGACGCCGATATCTGGCAGTGGTTTATGCAACGGGGGGCACCTGACGACCCGGAGCTCCAATCTATTGTTAATATGATAGTGAACCGTGTCCAGCCGGATTGACGTCCGGCTTCACCCCTCGCTGAGTGCGGGCTTGATCGTCTCGGCACCCTGGTTGGTATTGGCCGTTTCAGCGCTGGTGATTGGCCTGGCTGGTACACCCTTGCTGCTGTGGTTTTGTCCAGCCGGACTGGCAGGAGCTATTTGGCAAACCCGGGCCAGCGGCTTACTGGCGTCCGGCGATTCGGTCGTCCGGCTCAGCGTCGACGACGACCAGTTGTTCGTCCGACTTCGTAACGGAAATCAATTCCAGGCCTGCGCCAATACGGAAAGCCGTCTTTTTGGAAAGCTGGCACTCTTGAAATTGACGCTTCACGACACCACATTAAAGCCACCGGTGGTCGTAATTATAGCGCTGCCACCCAAATCCGGGACACCCCGTAACAGCGAGCCTGATGCTTTCAGACAGCTTCGGGTATGGCTCAGACTTTCAGGCTCGGCCCACGCTGGCCCTGACAGACGGAAAGACAGCTAACAGGCAGCCACCACTGACTTACCGGTGACCTTTCATTTCGATACACCCTTTGGAGTGCTCCATGCCGGAAGCCATCAACCCAACACCCCGCGCAAGCCGATTGCTTTCACTGCCCGCCCACGCGGTATTGGAAAATCTTATGGTAGTCAGGGTAAGCGGGCCGTCTGCCCGGCAGTTTCTCAATGGCCAGCTCAGCCAGAGCCTGGACGAGGTTACAGACACCCACTCGCCGCGGGCTGCAGCATGCAATCCGAAAGGCCGCGCCTATGCGCTTACCCGGTTGGTACGCCATGACGAGGACTTCCTCCTGGCCTTACCCCGAAGTCTGGCTGAGGCCAATATTGCACACTTGAAGAAATACCTGATGTTGTTCCGCGGAACCACCATGGACATCGTGGACGACGCCGAGGTCATAGGAATCATCGGGCAACACCCTTTTGGCGCTGACGCGGAGTTCCCGCTCGATGAACCTGGCGCCACCCGCAAACTGGAAAGCCACCGGCTGATCAGAACCCAGGACACCGCTGAGGGTACGCCACGCTTCGAACTTTGGCGCCTGGGGCGACTAAGCTCTGATCTGGACAGCGCACTGATGTCATCGCATCAGGCATCAGAGGCAGACTGGCAAGCCACCGAAATAGCTGCGGGGGTGGCCAGCCTGACAGCGGAGACCCAGGACGCCTACATACCACAGATGTTGAACTGGCAGCATGTTGACGGCATCCATTTCAAGAAGGGCTGCTACACCGGGCAGGAAGTGATCGCCCGTATGCATTTTCTCGGTCAACTAAAGAAAAGCCTGTTCCGACTCCGGGCGGCTGACCTGCAAACCAACCTAGAACCCGGGCAGGCGATTCTCGCTGATAACAAACCCGTGGGCCATATAATCAACGCCAGTCTGTTGGACGATGGTTCTGCTGAAGTTCTGGCAGTACTGCGCCACGATGCCACCGATAAACCTCTAGTACTGGAGTCAGACCTACTACCGGTTCCGGTGACCATTGAAGACCTCCCTTACACGGTTTCTGAACGGCAAAAAGCAAGTCAAAGAGATACATAAGTTGACAGGCAGAAGCGCGATAATTTGCTATAACTACTGCTGACGAAAGGCTCACACACTGCCCACGGATTAAGACCACTTATGTCAACGATCGTTGAAACAATCAAGAAAGACCTGCTCACCGCTATCGAAAACGACAAACTGGTGTTACCAACCCTGCCCGAAGCCGCCCTTCAAGTTCGGGAAATTGCAGAGTCAGACGATTCGTCCATCCTTGATCTTGTAAAGGTCATCAGCACCGACACCGCGCTTTCTGCCCGGCTTATACGGGTCTGCAACAGTCCGCTTTTCCGGGGTTCAAGGGCGATAGAAAATCTCAACATGGCGGTTAGTCGTCTGGGCATGGCATACACCAGCAACCTGGCGATGGGCCTGGCCATGGAACAACTGTTCCAGGCCACTTCCGACATGATCGACAAACGCCTCCGGGCGACCTGGCAGACCAGCACCGAGGTGGCCGGTATTTGCCACGTCCTGGCCCAGCATTACACCAAGCTCAAACCTGATCAGGCGGCCCTGGCCGGCCTGGTTCACCTGATCGGCATACTCCCCATCCTACGTTATGTAGAAGATCAGGACATCCAGATCAGCAGCATCATGCTGGACAATGTTATCGATGAAATTCATCCAGTGCTCGGGTGTGCGATCCTGAAAAAGTGGGATTTCCCACCTGAACTTCAACAAGTCCCGCTTGAATATTCCAGATTCCAGCGTGAAGTCCCATCTGCTGATTACGCTGACCTGGTCATGGTGGCAAAACTGCAATTAGTCGCAGGCTCTGATCATCCATTGACAGAAATGGACTGGACCACCATTTCAGCGTTCGGCCGACTCGGAATGGACCCAGAGAAAGACATAAACGAAGAAGAAGACCTGAACGCTCAAATGGCAGCCGCCATGGCGCTATTGCAGTAACTCCAGATATTCCAGTTGTAGGAGCGACTTCAGTCGCGAATCGGTGCACGGCATCCGGAAAGATCGCGGTTGAAACCGCTCCTACAAAACAGGGCACGCAGCTTCGGTCATGGTAGGAGCGACTTCAGTCGCGAATCGGTGCACGGCATCCGGAAAGATCGCGGTTGAAACCGCTCCTACAGGCCCTGGTACCGAGGCGCTTCGTATCGCTCGAGCAGGGTCTGTTTTGAGGGCAACTGCCAATCCACAGGGGGCCAGCCCTGTTGCTGCAGCCATTGATTAGCCAGGGAAAAGTGTCGACAGCCAAAAAATCCGCGATAGGCGCTCAGAGGTGAAGGATGCGGTCCTTCAAGAACGTGGTGGCGCTGTTGGTCAATGGCTTTGCCTTTCTTGCGGGCGTAGCTGCCCCACAGAATAAAGACCACCCCTTCCCGCTCACGATTAACGATGTCGATAACGCGATCGGTAAATGCTTCCCAACCTTTGCCCTGATGGGCGCCAGCCTGTCCCTGGACCACCGTTAAAACACTATTGAGCAACAACACACCCTGTTCAGCCCAGGGCTG
>JBDNIR010000486.1:0-5145 GCA_041688195.1 Marinobacter sp. | reverse complement strand
ATGGAACGTAAAACGGTTTCCGTTAACAAGGCTGAGTACGGCGTGTAAACTAAGCGGTCCTGAATAATCGCCATCCATCTCCGGACAGGGATCCCGCCAACGTGCCAGTTTATCCAAGGAATGTACCCGCTCGGGCGCTGCCAAAGCAGCCAGCTGGAGGGCGGGTCCTGTGCCAACTGGGTATGGTTACCGCGATGGTGTTGGCGGGGCCAGCCAAGGTAATGGCCGATCAGCCATTAACCGCTGCCGAGACCGACTGGCGAGAAAAATCAGACCTGCCCGAACATCAGCGGGACGCCCTGCCCGAATTCTGTACTGGCGGTTACTTGCAACCTGAAGGCTACCGGCAAGTAGCTGGAGCCGTTCCGTCAGATAACAGCAGCGAACCATTGCAAGCCAGTGGGTTGTCCGCCCGCTATGAGATCGACCAGACGCTCTGGCTGCAAGGAGATGTCCGACTGCGCCAGGGGCAATTTGATGTTACCGGCTCAGAGGCCCGTTACAATCAGGCCGATGGTCAGATTAGCCTGACCGGCCCACTGGTCAGCCGAGGTCAGGGCTTTTTGCTCACTGGCGAGCAGGCCAGCTATGATGCCAGTACCGGTCGTCTTGACATCAACACGGCAACATTTTTGCTCCACCAGGCAGAAATGCGGGGCTCGGCACATAGTCTGTCGCAGCCACAGGCGGGACGGGTATCGATTCGGCAGGGCAATCTGACCACCTGTGCCCCGGGCCAGAATGACTGGGCACTGGTGGCCTCAGAGATTGAGCTTGATCAGACAGAAGGCGTAGGTACGGCAACACATGTGCGTCTGGAAGTGAAGAATGTGCCGGTGTTTTACTGGCCCTACGCCAGCTTCCCGATTGATGATCGCCGCAAGAGTGGCTTGTTATATCCGACCTTCGGGACGTCGAATACCGGCAGCGGTGCTTACCTCTCTGTTCCTTATTACATCAACCTCGCGCCTCACTATGATGCCACGGTGACCCCCCAATACATCCATGGGCGTGGGCTTTTCAGTGAGGCAGAGGGGCGTTATCTGTCGCCATTGGGAGAATCCATTCTCCAGCTCGGCTACATCGCCAATGACACCGCCTACGAAGATGAAGAACCTGGCGCTGATGGCGAACGCTGGGGCCTGGACTTCAGCACTCGGGCAAATTTCGGAGCGGGCTGGAGTGGTTATGGTGATTACTCTGTCGTGTCCGACAATGATTATCTCAGTGATCTGAACCGTAACCTTGAAATCAGCCAGGCGACCCATCTTTTGCGTCGTGGTGGTGTGCGTTATATCGATCGTCAGCAGTTTTTTGAGCTTTTTGTGAGTGGCTATCAGACCATTACAGACCGGATTGCGGACGTCAACAAGCCCTATGACCAGTTACCGGAAGCACTGTATGGCTTTGACAGGGAGTTGGGCGTTTTCGAGACCGTGTTTGAAGGCCAGTACACCTGGTTTGATCGTGACAACTCCGAACTGACCGGTCTTGACCGTGCCACTGGCCAGCGCCTGCGAGTGCTGCCCGAGCTGGCGCTGCCGATGCGGGCGCTCTGGGGTTATGCGCGGCCTTCGGTTACTCTGGACCATACAGTTTACGAATTGGAAGACTACACCCCCGGCGATGGCAGTTTCGATCGCACGGTGCCGGTGTTCGAATGGGATTCGGGGTTGTACTTTGATCGTCAGTCCACGCTGTTTGATATACCGTACAATCAAACGCTGGAGCCAAGACTCTATTACGCCTGGGCAGATGCCGATGACCAGAGTTTCATACCGGATTTTGACTCGGCCATTCGGGGCTTTCGTTTCGACGACCTGTTCTCCCGCAACCGATTCACTGGCGGCGACCGGGTAGGTGATGCCAATCAGCTGGCGACCGCTGTCACCACTCGCTTCAATGACCTGAACACAGGCGCAGAGCGGGCTCGGTTGAGTCTCGGGCAGTTGTACTATTACGATGATCGCGAAGTCGCCCTGAACGGGCAGGGCGCAGATGACCGAAGTGATTCCGCCTTGGCGGGAGAAGCTGTTCTGCGGCCACTCGATACGCTTGATATCCGCACCTCCGGGTTGTGGGACCCGCGCACTCATCAGACCGTGGAAGGTCGGAGCCAGCTGGTGTTCCACTCGGAGAATTACCGGTATCTGGCCACACTCGGCCACACGTATCGCCGTGGTGAATTTGAACAGTCGGATATCGGGGCGGTTTTTCCTGTCACAGATAATGTCAGCTTGATCGGCCGGTGGGTTTACGATTCGCAGACTGACCGTACCGCAGGCTCACTGGCCGGTATTGAATATAATAACTGTTGCTGGAGTGTCCAGTTGGTCAGCCAGAATTACCTGACCGACGATCAGACCCTCGAGAACCGTGTTCTGTTTCAGATCCAGCTAAAAGGTCTGGGCGGCAGCGGCGGTTCCTCGGGGCGGGTTTCCGAGGCCATTTATGGCTTTGAAGAAAGAGAACGCCGCCGGTTCGGGCTTCGTGAATAAAACGATAAACCCGACCGCTATTGCACGTTACAACTGAGGTGATTATGAAGGCGACCCTGCGCCAATGCGCACAAGCCGTTTTGCTGATGGTGGCGTTAGTCAGTGCGCCCCTGGCCCTGGCCGAACGCCAGCAACTGGATAGCGTGATTGCGATTGTCGATGACGATGTGATCCTGCAATCGGAGCTCGACGCCCGTGTTCGCACCATCGTGTCCCGGCTCAATACCCAGGGTACACGTTTGCCTCCCATGGAAGCGCTGGAAGAGCGCGTTTTGGAACAGTTGATTACCGACTCCATCCAACTCCAGATGGCGGAGAAAATGGGCATGCGCGTCAGTGACAATGAGCTCAATGATGCTATGCAGAATATTGCAGCCCGTAACAACATGACCTTGCAGCAATTCGAACAACAGCTTGAGCAGGAAGGCCTGACCTACCGTGAAGCTCGTGAACAGATCCGCCGCGAAATGCTGTTGAGCCGGGTACAGCAGCGCAATGTCGACAATCGGGTTCGGGTAACCGGACGCGAAGTTGACAATTTCCTCGCGGCATCTACTGCTGGCGGAGATAGCAGTGTTGAATACCAGCTGGCCAACATTCTGCTGGTCGTTGATGATTTCAACGACGCAGAGGCCGTGGAAGCTGCCCGGACAAAAGCCGAAAACCTGTTGCAGCGAATTCGTGCCGGCACCGATTTCCGGGAAGTGGCGGTGGCCGAATCGGATGCCAGTAACGCCCTGGAAGGCGGCGTGATGGGCTGGCGACCAGAGAATCAACTGCCTTCGCTGGTATCCGATGTGGCGCCGGCGCTGGACGTCGGTGAGCCCTCGGAAGTTTTGCAGAGCGGCAGCGGGTTCCACATCATAACGGTACTGAACAAGCGGGGCGGTGATCAGCAACTGGTTGAACAGTCGAAGGTTCGTCATATCCTGGTGCGTCCCACCGAGACGGTATCGGACGCGAACGCCGAGCAACGCATTAATGAACTGGCCGACCGTTTGAGAAATGGTGAAGATTTCGCAGCACTAGCAAAGGAATTCTCGGATGATCCGGTTTCTGGCTCTGATGGTGGTAATCTGGGCTGGGTCAGCCGGGGTGAAATGGTGCCGGCCTTTGAAAAGGCCATGGAGGAAGCCGCAGTAGGTGAACTGAAAGGCCCGATCCGCTCGCGATTTGGCTGGCATTTGCTGGAAGTTCAGCAGCGTCGACAGAAGGATATGGGCGGCCAGATCAAGGAAGCCGAAGCCCGCCAAGCCCTGTACCGCCGCAAGTTTGATGTGGAGCTGCAAAACTGGCTGCGGGAAATCCGCGATGAAGCCTATGTCGATATCAAGACTGATACCGATTCCGGAACAGATGCGAGCGAGAATTCATGAGTGAGTTCGTCACCCTGGCCCTAACCCCGGGCGAGCCTGCCGGAATTGGACCAGAGTTATGCCTGATCATCGCGCTGGAGAAGCGCGCGGCGGGGCTGGTGGCGATTGCCGACAGAGGCCTGCTGGCCTCCCGGGCGCAAAAGCTGGGCCTTGCGGTAACGCTGGTACCCTGGCAGGCAGGCATGGCAGCAGAAACCGCAGCGGGCCAACTGTCTGTGTTGTCTGTTGAGGGCCTGGCCTCCGATCAAGCCGGTACCCTTGATCGCAACAACAGCGCGTATGTACTCAAGACGCTGGAAGTAGCCACTCGAGGCTGCCTTGACGGCACCTTCGATGGCATGGTGACCGCTCCGGTTCACAAAGGTGTGATCAACGACGCCGGTATCCCCTTCAGTGGGCATACCGAGTTTTTGCAGGACATGTGTCAGGTTGAGCGTGTCGTCATGATGCTGGCGACGGAGTCACTGCGGGTTGCGCTGGTCACCACGCACCTGCCACTGAAAGAGGTTGCCGCCGCCATCACGCCCGAGCGTCTGATGCAGGTAACAAGAATATTGAATCACGATCTGCGACACTTTTTTGGTATCGATCAGCCCCGAATCCTGGTGGCGGGGCTCAACCCCCATGCGGGCGAAGGTGGTCATCTTGGCCGTGAAGAAATTGAGGTTATCGCGCCCTCCCTGGACGCCCTGCGGCGGGAAGGCATACAACTGACTGGCCCGTTACCGGCAGATACCTTGTTCACTCCACACTGGCTGGATAGCGCCGATGCGGTGCTCGCGATGTATCATGATCAGGGCCTTCCGGTGTTGAAGTATCAGGGCTTTGGCCGGGCGGTCAATATTACTCTGGGCTTGCCTATTGTGCGTACCTCCGTAGACCACGGTACGGCTCTGGATCTGGCGGGTACCGGCACGGCTGATGTGGGCAGTTTGCGCGTGGCGATCAGCGTGGCAACTCAAATGGCCACCAGCAAACAGGGAGCTCAAACGTGAGCCGCAGTAAACACGGGCACCAGGCCCGTAAACGTTTTGGTCAGAACTTCCTCCATGACGCCGGTGTGATCGAGCAGATTGTTCGCTCAATCAGCCCGAAGCCGGACGACACTATGGTGGAAATCGGGCCCGGGCTGGGGGCGTTGACGGAAGAGATTCTGGCGGTTAATCCGAAGCTTCAGGTGGTGGAGTTGGACCGGGATCTGATCCCGATCCTGCGGACCAAGTTCTTTAACTATCCGGGCTTTCAGATTCACGAAGGGGACGCCCTGAAGT
>JBDNIR010000485.1:0-8386 GCA_041688195.1 Marinobacter sp. | reverse complement strand
GTCATCAATACCGACTCCCAGCTGATCGGCCGGACCTCCAATCGACTGAACTTGAGGGAGCACCATGGCATGAACGTCATTGCTGTTGCTCGCCAGGGGCACCGCCTCAAGGAGCGGGTTGGCAATATCCGGTTCAGGGCCGGGGATATCCTGCTGGTGCAGGGGCTGGAAGAATCGCTGGCGGAAGCGCTGTCGACCCTCGGATGCCTGCCACTGGCCGAACGCGGCCTGCGAATTGGCAGCCCTCGCCGGACCATTATGGCAACCGGGTTGTTCGCGGTGGCGCTGATCACCATCGTGTCCGGCTGGCTTTCGGCGCCGGTCGCGCTGGTGGGCGCGGCGGTTGCCATGGTGA
Source organism: Marinobacter sp. (assembly GCA_041688195.1). Lineage (GTDB taxonomy): Bacteria > Pseudomonadota > Gammaproteobacteria > Pseudomonadales > Oleiphilaceae > Marinobacter. The sequence continues at coordinate 8,031 of JBDNIR010000485.1, read as the reverse complement.
TTGTGGGTTTGTTGACGACCACCGAGGCGTATCGCAGTATTGACTGGTCAATCATCGTGCTGCTGGCGGCGATGATTCCGGTGGGGCAAGCGCTGGAAACGACCGGAGGCGCCAAGCTGATCGCCGACCAGATGCTGGTGGTGGGCAGGGATTTGCCAATTGCAGGCATGCTCGCATTGATTATGGTCAGCACCATGCTGCTGTCGAACGTTGTAAACAATGCGGCGGCTGCGATTATTGTCGCACCTATTGCTATCAGCCTCTCAAACCAACTTGACCTGTCTGTCGATCCGGTCCTGATGGCCGTAGCCATCGGTGCTTCCTGTGCTTTCCTGACGCCAATCGGTCATCAGTCCAATGCGCTGGTGATGGAGCCGGGTGGTTATCGTTTTGGTGATTACTGGCGGCTGGGCCTGCCCTTGTCCATTCTGGTTGTTGTCGTCTCTATCCCGGTCATTCTGTGGGTGTGGACGTAGCCAAAGAGCTGATATGGATACCGGTTCTAATCCCCTGTGATAATCTGAGCGTAAGTGACAGCATGGTCCGATATACACAGGCTTAACGCACAGACAGGGGGAGATGAATTGGCTACCAATGAACGCGATACACTGCTGAGCGCGCTGGCTATTACCCGCGAGCGTACCCTGACACTGATCGACAGCTTGGCCGATGACAGGCTTATGGTGCCTTACCATCGGGGTGTTAATCCGCCGCTTTGGGAGATGGGGCACGCTGCTTTCTTTTACGAGGTGTTCGTGTTGTCGGCGCTGGATGAAGTGCCAAGCGTCGACCCAAGCATGGACGACTTCTGGGACTCTTTTCATATTGAACACCGGGATCGCTGGCAACCCGGGCTATTTCCGGGCCGGGCGCAAACCCGCGACTACTTCCAGCAGGTGTATGATCGTATCCGGGCGCGGCTGGAGAACCGACCGCTGACCGATCAGGACGCCTACCTCTACCGCTACGCCATCATGCACCAGCACATGCACATTGAATCCATGATCTGGTGTCGCCAAACGGTCGGTTACCCCGCACCGCTGGGTGTTACTGAGGAGCCATGGGAGTCGGTATCGGAGTCGGTCGGTGCCGACGATTCAGTGATCCCGGCTGGCAACTACCTGATCGGAATGCCTGTGGGGTCGCCGGATTTCGCAACCACGGACTTTGGTTTTGATAACGAAAAACCCCGGTTCGAAAAACAGCTAAACGGGTTCCAGATAGCCAAAACTCTGGTGTCCAATGGTGAGTTTCTGAAATTTGTCGAAGACGGCGGTTATGAGCGCCCGGAATTCTGGTCTTTTGGCGGTCGTAAATGGCTGGGCACCGAGACCGATGTGGCGCTGGTTCATGGCAGCCCTGAGCCGGTCTTGCGGGTACCGAGACATCCGCTCTACTGGCGCTGGCATCAGGGTCAATGGCAGGAAAAGCTGTTCGATCAGTGGCGGCCATTACAGCCAGAGTACCCTGTTACTCACCTCAGTTACTGGGAAGCGGAAGCTTATTGCAGCTGGGCCGGGCGCCGTTTACCAACGGAAGCCGAGTGGGAAGCCGCGGCGCTGGGAAACCAGCCCGGGCAGCCGTTCCGTCGCTTTCCCTGGGGCGATAAACCGGACCCGGCCCGGGTCGACATGGATGCCCGCCTGATGGCGCAGCTTCCGGTTTCCGCTCTACCCGAAAGTGACAGCCCTTTCGGTTGTAGACAAATGATAGGCTCGGTCTGGGAGTGGACCACAGACCAGTTCCTGCCTTATGACGGTTTCTCGGTGGATATGTATCCCTACATGTCGGCCCTGCAATTCGGTGATCACAAGGTCACCAAAGGTGGTAGCTGTGCCACTTCCTCCATGCTGATCCGGGGCACTTACCGGCAAGCTTACTTACCGCAGCGAAATGACGTTTATACGGGTTTCCGTACCTGCGCTCTTCAGGACACCTCATTATGAACCTTTACGAAACTGACGAACTTCTCGGCCAGTACATGGCCTTCCATTACGGTGAAAGCTATTTTGGCATCGACAATTATCCGGCTGGATGTGCGGGCATTTGCCAGCAATTAATGGCCGGGCGGGATAAGCGTTCCGCCCTGGATCTTGGTTGCGCCGTGGGTCGCAGTACCTTTGAACTTGCGAGGGTGTTTGAACAGGTTACCGGCCTTGATTTGTCGAATCGTTTTATTGAATCGGCTAATCGCATGAAAACAGATGGCGAAATGGACTATTTCCTGAGAGAGCAGGGCGACATCGGAGCCAGTATAACAGCCAGGCTGGCGGACATGAATCTCACCAATGCTGCCGGAAAGGTCCAGTTTGCCGTGGCGGATGCCTGCAATCTTGAACCCGGGTATACCGGCTATGACCTGGTATTTGCGGGCAACCTGATTGACCGTCTGCAAGACCCCCGAGCCTTCCTCGAGTCCCTGCACAGGATTCTCACAGACAAGGGCACCCTGGTTATCAGTTCACCCTACACGCTGCTTGAAGAGTACACCCCAAAAGCGAACTGGATCGGAGGTTTTGAGCGTAACGAGGTGCCGGTGACTATCCTTGATGGTATGAAAGAAGTGCTGGCGCCCCATTTCGAGCTTATTCAGGAGCCGGTGGACGTGCCTTTTGTCATCCGGGAGACCCGGCGCAAGTTCCAGCACACGATAGCGGAAGTGAGTGCCTGGCGCCGGAAATAAGCCTATCAATCAGTCTTTGCGGGTAAAAAGTGCCGTTTGTGTGGGCTCGCCATGGTCCGGATGGAAGGCGCCGATGCCGCCGAAGACGACTTCGTATTCGTTGCGTTGGGCGACGCCCCTGGCCCAACGACGGAACTTTTCCCGGTCCCATTCAAACTTGTGGTCTTCTTCCCGGAATTCACCCGGCGCCAGATCGAACAGCGGGTTGTATTCGCGGTTTGGCGTAGTCATGTAAAGCACTCTGGGTCGATACTGCCCGAAGACGGCGAGTTCGACGCTGGAGAGTGCGTTGGGGTAGACGTGCTCAATGGTTTCGACCATGGCTGCTGCATCAAACCCGGCAAGCTCCTTATTTTTCTCCGCATAGGAGCCGCGCACCAATCGAAGCCGTGGCTGCTCACCTACAAGGTGTTCAGACATCATGGTTCTGGCCTGAGACAGTGACACGCCGGATTCTTCAAGCCCCACGATCTCGTAAAACTGGGGGTCACGCACCAGCCGGTAAAGCAGCGAGCCAGAGCCACAGCCCAAGTCAAGCACCCGTTTGGCGCCGGTGGATTTCAGCACCGAAAAAACACGCTCAAGTCGTTCTTCATGCAGCGAGGTCATCTGCGTCATCATAACGAATTACCGTTTTACGGAATGCTTAATATAGTTGATTACTACAGGAGCTTTCTGCTTCAGGACGCGTCGCGCTCCGAGGCCTCAATCAGCTCGCGCGCCAGTTCCGCCGATTGCTCAGGTACTTCAACCATGGGTGCGTGCCCGACATTGTCCATAATCACGACGTCTGACTGAGGTATTTCGCGCTCGAAGACCTCGGCATTGCGGTAGTTGATCACTCGGTCCTCACGACCCCATACAATCAGCACCGGCGCCGTAATATGCCCGAGGGCATCACGGAAGTCCGGCTGGTATCCGGAATCCCTGATGGCGGCAAAAATGCGTTTGTTTATGGCTTGGTTGGCAATGGCTCTTTGTTCCATCACGCTGTAGATCGGCCAGGGAACGAAAGGCTTTTGCTCCAGGGCAAAATCGATGAGCTTCTCAAAATCACCAGCTTTCTCGACAATCAGCGGGTTTTCGCCCTGCTGCACCCGCGCCACCAGTTCGCTGTCGTATTCAAACACGCCAGCGGGGTCAAACAAGGTTGCGGACTGGACGTCGTCCGGATAAGTCGCCGCATACAAAGCTGCTACCGCACCGCCCATGGAATTGCCAGTGAGATGTATCCTGTTTAGCGCCAGCGTTTGAAGTATCCGGTTCAGGTAGCCCACTTGGTCAGCGATGCTGTAGCCAATGTCGAGGGGTTTAGAGCTGTCACCGTGACCGGGTAGGTCAATCGCGTAAACGTTATAGCTATCGGTCAGGTAGGCGGCCATTCGCAGCCAGTTATCCTTGTTTGCCCCAAAACCATGGAGCATAACAACATTGGGCGCGTGGGCGATCCGCTCATTGGAGAGATAGGCAATCGTCAAGTCATCGACCTTTACGCTCTGTAATTCGAGCCCGGCGGAGCGCCGCTCGTAATCGATGGCCGCCTCGTAGATTTCACCACGTGAGCAGGCCGTCAGCGCCAGGATGGAGAGCAGTAATAGCGTCAGGGTTACACGGGCAGGTCGGTTAGGTCGAGTAGTCATGATATCCGGGTCGGCTTGAGAATGGGTGGTGGCTAACATCAGGAGTCTGCGCGACAGATGCTTTTGAGGCAACGTTTCCGATATAAGAGAAAAACCGGGGTCTAATTGCTGTTGTTTTCCCAGGGGCACACAAGACGCGGCTCAGTTTCAGGTAAAGCTTGGAGTCGTACTGTTAGATTGTCTCGAAGTATTCTGGCCGCCGATTGGTTAAAGCAACACGTTTGTCCCAATATAGGTGCAAATTGAACTCCATAGGTCTATATGTAACTATATTGGTTCAAAATACACTCATTAGACGACACGGTGGTTGCCATGGCCTCGCGCGAGAAAGAACTCGGCCAACAACTTGCAGAGCGAAGAAAGGCTCTGGGTTTTAAGACTCAGCACTCCCTCGCAGAGAAAACCGGGGTTCTTCGTAAGCGCATCAGCGAAATGGAGACTGGACGGTACACCGGCAGGATTACTGACCTTTATCGCGTTTTGGCTACGTTGGGAATGGAAATGGATTTCAGGGTGACCAGCAGGCCGACACTGGATGATCTGGAGTCGTTATTTCCTGCCGAGGAGGATTAATGACTGAAAAGATAAAAAGCCTGCGCGTAATCGCGGGAGATGTGAAAGCCGGTACGTTGGCCAAAGCGGCCCAATTCAGCTTCCGCTACGCAAAAGCGGCCCAGGACAAAGATGCTGTGTCTCTGGTCATGCCTGTCAGCGAGCGTGATATGACCCGGAATATCCTGCATCCGGTGTTTGAGATGAACCTGCCGGAAGGCTACTTGCGTCAGCGCATTGTTGAGCGGTTCCGTAAGCATGCCCGGGTCGATGAAATGTTTTTTCTTGCTTTACAGGGCGCATCGTCAATCGGTCGCTTGGGATTTGAATCGGTCGATATGGAACGGGATTCGGTGGAAGGAATCAATCTCAAGGAACTGATTTCAACAGGCGATCCTGAGATGTTTGAAAAACTGGTGGACCGGTACATCGGACAAACAACCATTGCCGGCGTGCAGCCCAAGGTTCTCGTGCCGGAAAACATGGAGCCAAAGTCTGCCATCTATCTGCCTGAGCTGATCGTGAAAACCAGTGGTCCGGAGTTTCCGGATATGGCGATCAATGAATACGTTTGCATGTCGATCGCGCAAAAAGCTGGCCTCACCGTACCAGAGTTTCATCTGTCTGAGGACAAACGCTTATTCATCATGCGACGGTTTGATATTGCAAACGATGGGCACAGACTGGGTATGGAAGACCTCTGTGTTCTGATGGGTATCGCTGCTGATGATAAGTATGATCGGAGCTACGAGCAGGTGGCCAAGGCAATAAAAATATTTTCGGAAGACCCCAACACCGATCTGGAAGCGTACTTTCGCTGTTTGTGCGTCTCCGTACTGGTAGGGAACGGTGATGCACATCTGAAAAACTTCGCCATATTGTATGACGACCCCAGTACAGGCAAGGGATGGATGTCGCCCATGTATGACATCGTGAACACCACGGTTTATCAGCAAGGCGATACCCTTGCTTTGAAGCTTTCAAGGACCAAAGACTTTCCGAACCGGACAACAATGATCCGGTTTGGTCGAGAGCACTGCAATCTTACTGACAAAATGGCCCAGGCCACGATTGATCAATGCATTGAAGCTGTTGACTGGGGTATTGAGCAATTTGCGGATTATACAGAGCAAGTCGAATTTGAAGGCCGAACGCTTGGGGCCGAACTGGAACATGGCGTTGGTCGTTTGATGAAACCTGCGGAAAAGCAAAAATTCTGGAAAGATGAGGTACGGAAACCCAAGCGGGTGCGGTAATTGGGAGAGCTCTCGGCTATTGCCGAACATGACCACCGTTCAGAACGTAGAGCAGATCTTCCAGCCGGGATCGCAGCTGTGATTCCGCAATCGAACGCTCATTGGGCCGAATGAACACCTGATTCAGAAAACCGATAATCAACGGCGCATGGTCAGCCAGCAGCAGCCGCCACGCTGGGTGGAAGCGGCGCAACTGGCTTAGGGTGTCGTAGTCCAATGGACGCTCCCTCTCTTAATGAACGTGCCCATACCAAACAATATCCTTCGGCTGCGTGTTGGTTCCCAATCGGTGAATCACCGCATCCTACGGGGCTCGAGTCGGGCAGCTTAACTACTACCTCCGTCCCGTTTGTTCAGTCCGCTGCGGCGATCCACGGCTGTCTACCGGCTTTTCGCCGGTCCCTCGCGTCCAGCGATGGAAGTGAAATGCTCCGGTCGCTCGCCCGGTTGCCAGGCGCGGCCCGCGCGCTGCTCGATGAATTCATGGATCAGGCGCCGGACGACCTGCGACGGGGTGACGTCGTCAAGCGCGCACAGGTATTCGAACACCGCCTTCTTGTCGGGATCGATGAGCACCGTGAGACGGGCGGTACGTTGCTCGCGGGACATAGCCAGTATCTCTTTACATTTGATGTGTGTACGATGACAATCAAATGTGATGATGTCAAACAAGCCCCCGCCCGCTTTCCTGGCGCGCGCTTGTTCCGATGTGCCATTCGGCGCATGGACGTCCAACAAGGTGCTGGGTCATGAGCTTTTCCGCCCTAACGGCCGTGCTGGCCATCGTGCTGGCCTGGTTGGCGGTCGGCATCGCCGGACTCGCGGCGCCGCGGTCGCTGGCATGGGTCGCACGCATCCTGTTCCCACTGGGTGCGGCACTGGGCCTGGGCCTGGCGATTGTGGCGGTGCTGGCACTGTTCGGCGCGACGGAGACGCGCATCCTGCCGCTCGGCCTACCCGACCTGCCAATGCATTTGCGCCTGGATCCCCTTGCCGCGGTCTTTCTCGCGTTGATTGGCCTGGTGGCTCCCGGGGTGTCGCTGTATTCGGCCGGCTACTTTCGCGAGGGCGAAGGCACCGCCGCAGGCCTGCAGTGCCTGCAATACCACGTGTTCCTGTCTAGCATGGCCATGGTGGTGCTGGCCGACGACGCTTTCACCTTTATGGTGGCGTGGGAAACCATGGCGTTGTCCTCGTATTTCCTGGTCACCACCCAGCATCGCGTGCCGGGGGTCCGCAGCGCGGGGTTCCTGTACCTGTTGCTGGCCCACGTGGGCGCGATCGGCCTGCTGCTGTGCTTCGGCGTGCTGCAGGGAGGCTCCTGGCATTTCACGTTCGACGCGATGCGTAACGCCAACCTGTCGCCGACATGGGCGAGCGTGGCGTTTGCGTTGGCCCTGTTCGGCTTCGGCGCGAAGGCCGGTCTGGTGCCGATGCACGTCTGGTTGCCCGAGGCGCATCCGGCCGCACCGTCGCCGGCGTCGGCATTGATGAGCGGCGTGATGCTGAAAACCGCCGTCTATGGCTTCGTGCGCGTGAGCTTCGACCTGCTATCGGACACGCAGTGGACCTGGGGCGCCGCGGTGCTGGCTTTGGGGGCGTTGACCGGCCTGTTCGGCGCGGTGTTCGCGGCAGTGCAAACGGACATGAAGCGCCTGCTGGCGTATTCGTCGATCGAGAACATCGGGATCATCTTCAGCGGCCTCGGCCTGGCGCTGCTCTATCGCGGCATGGGCATGGCATCGCTGTCGGCGCTGGCGCTGGCGGCGACGCTCTACCACTGCCTCAATCACGCCCACTTCAAGAGCCTGCTGTTCCTGGCCACCGGCTCGGTGCTGCATGCGACCGGCGAACGCAGTCTGGGCAAGCTCGGCGGGCTGATCCATCGCATGCCCTGGGT
>JBDNIR010000484.1:0-3213 GCA_041688195.1 Marinobacter sp. | reverse complement strand
CCCCACACTGTTCATTAAGGGTGCGGATTCCGCTTACATTCAGAACAAGCACCGCGACGAGATCAGCAAGCTGTTCCCCAGTGCGGAGCTGCAGGCCATTGAGGGCACCGGTCATTGGCTTCATGCTGAAAAAGCCGATACTTTTGCTGCCTTGTGCCGGCGTTTTTTACGGTAAACCGGCTCCCGGCGTTTTCTCACGCCTGTGTTCAATTCAGGAGTTCCCTCAGCTCATCCTCATGGCGACTACCTATACTTTGGTTCACTTCACAACGACCGCATCGGTAGGCTACCGTTAAAAACCATTTCGGGGCCTGGAGCCGATGAGTAATGAGTGTCAACGAGACAGCCGATATAACCTGGGACCGCCCCGATCCCTTCACGTTAACATTTGATGTGACCTCTGCGGATACGGACCGACTCGGGCATGCCAACAATGTGGTTTACGTGCGCTGGCTGGAGGATATCAGCTGGGCACATATCGAGCATTTAGGCATGACATGGGAGCGCCACGAAGCTACCGGTAAAGCGATGGCGATCACCCGCACCGAGATTGACTACCTGGCAGCGGCCAATACCGGTGATCGCCTGATGATGGCAACCTGGCTGATCAGCTTTGATGGCCGTTTTCGCTCCTCACGGCAGTTCCAGCTGATCCGGCTGTCGGATCGCAAGGTACTGGCGCGGGCGATGTCCTATCACGCCTGTGTGGATCTCAAAACCCAGCGTCCTGCCCGGGTGCCAAAAGAGTATGGCGAGATTCTCGGTGGTGCTGTCATTACCGACGGGCTCCTGTCTGATTGAACTTTGATCCGACCACATCAACTGGCACTGCCATCCGCTATTTCTGCTAATCTGAGTATCTGTGCGTTGAAAACGTTCGATTGAATACCGCTAAATACACGAACTGGGAGAAGCTGCTGTGAAAACTGCCATGAGACGAGTCGTGTTTGATCAGTTCGGTGATGTCGATGTTTTGCGTCTTGATACTTCCGGTTCAAGCCCAAAGCCTGGCGCAGACGAAGTCTGTGTCAGGGTCAGCGGTGCTGGCTTGAATCCCATCGATTGGAAAACTCGTCGTGGGCTGGGCTTTGCAGCCAAACAAATCGAAGACCAGCTGCCCTGGACTCCCGGCTACGATGTCGCCGGTGAAGTGGTGTCAGTTGGTGATGATGTCACGACTCTAGCCCCGGGAGACCGGGTGATGGGTATGGTGGGGTTTCCGGCAAGAGGTGGCGGCTACGCCGACTACGTGTTGGCAAAGAGCGACGAGCTTGCCATCGTGCCGGAAGAGCTCGGCCTGATGGCGGCCGGAGCCTTACCACTTGCTGCTCTCACCGCGTGGCAGGCGTTGTTCGAAGTGGCTGAACTGGCGCCCGGCCAGAAAATTCTCATACATGCGGGCGCAGGCGGAGTGGGGCATTTCGCAGTGCAGTTTGCCAGGGTTCACGGAGCTCACGTCATTGCTACAGCCTCAGACGGTAACCGGGATTTTCTGGCTGAATTGGGCGTTCATGAAGTGATTGACTATCACACGACGGACTTCATCGAGGAATGCTATGGCCTTGATGTGGTATTGGATCTGGTTGGTGGCGAAACCGGCAAGCGCTCCCTCCACACCCTCAGTGAGCACGGCGTGTTAGTGACGATCCCGACCGCAACGGCGGACGAGATTATTACCGCCGCCGAGAGTCTTGGCCTCAGAGCTCACGGTATGGTTGTCCGGCCTGATGTTTTTCACCTGGATGAAATCGCCGAGCTTATTGAAGACGGCGACGTTCGCGTTCACATCGAGCGGGTCTTCCCGCTCTGTGAAGCAGCTGAAGCCCAGCGTCTGTTGGAAGCCGGCCATGTCAGGGGCAAACTGGTGCTGGACTGCCGCGATGCTGGCTGAACTCAGCCAGCCTGCGGCGGCACCCATGCTGGCTGACATAGTGGGCTCAGGCCCGTTGAGATAATTAACTGACGTTGGCCGGGTTTTGGCTCCGGGCTTTTCGGGCAATCCTGTTGATCAGGCGGGATGCAGCCATAAAACCGAAGCTCGCGGTGACCGGGCTCGCGGCGCCAAACCCGGTGGCACAATCCAGTCTGACAGGGCCCACGTCCGCAGGCTTCTGCAGACATACCTCACCATCGCCTGCAGGATACGTGAGCTGTTCAAGGGAGTATACGGCCTCAATACCAAACCGACGTTTCGGGTTGCGGGAAAAGCCATACTCGCGTCGCAGCAGGTTACGGACCTTGGCTAACAGGGGGTCTTGTGTGGTGCGGCTCAGGTCGGCCACCTGGATCTGGGTCGGGTCCAGCTGCCCTCCGGCCCCTCCGGCACAGATCAGCGGAATTTTCTGGCGTTGGCAGTGGGCGATCAGCGCAGCCTTGGATTTTACACTGTCGATGGCATCCACCACCCCGTCCAGTTCAGAGGTGATCAGTTCGGCTACGTTCTTCGGTGTCACAAAACCAAAGTGAATGCGAATATCCGCGTTAGGATTGATTGCCCTCAGACGCTCGGCCATCACGTCGGTTTTGGTTCTGCCATAGTGGCCTTCAAGGGCATGGGACTGGCGATTGGTGTTGGAGACGCAAACATCGTCCATATCGATCAGCGTCAAACGGCCGATACCGGTTCGCGCAAGCGCTTCTGCCGCCCAGGAACCCACTCCGCCCAGCCCGGCAATCGCTATGTGAGCTTCCCGGAAGGCAGTGGCGGCCTGGCGGCCGTATAGGCGTTCGATGCCACCAAAACGAAAGGCGTAATCATCCTGAGTCATAGGGTGTCCCGGGTGTGGTCAGAAAATGGGCAAAGCGCAATTGTACCGGAGATGCAGCAGGCTGACAGTGGCCATAAAAAAAGCCACGCAAGGGCGTGGCAATAAGGGTCATTGTGCGTTTATGCTGCCCAGTGCTCGTCACCGAGGTCCATGATGGCAGCCTTCCCGCTGATGATATCTTGTAACAGCCATTCTGTTTCAGGCAGCAGTTTTTCGAAATAGAAACGTGCGGAAATCTGCTTGCTCTCGAGCAACGCCGTATTGCCGGTGCCGGCAGCGAGTTGCTGCTGAGCCACGTTTGCCGTACGCGACCATAGGTAGCCAATGGTGGTCAGTGCCAGCTTCCTCAATAACCGCTGTTATCAGATCGGTTGTCACGTCGGAGTAGAAAAGCTTGGGTTAAATCAACAGGCATTAAACTAAAGTCGAAGTTCATACGACCGTT
>JBDNIR010000103.1:0-4653 GCA_041688195.1 Marinobacter sp. | reverse complement strand
TGCGCTCCAGAGGCATCATCGGGGTCTTGCGTTTTGCCTTAAGGGCGTGCAACTGCAAAACGCAAGACCATATATGACCCTTTGTATGTTCAGTGCATTTACCTCAGACGATGCGCGTAATCGGTGGCTAACTCCCTTACCGTACAACATTGGTGATAAGTGGCGATTTTGTTTGGTTTTCCCCCAGCTGGAGATGGTCTACTTTGAGGGGAGTGATTTTACTCATCACATTTTTCTCAAGGGAAATGGCGGCCATCCAGTCATTCCAGTTCGTTCCGGCCCTGAAGGGCCTCCCACCGGGCGGCCTTTTCTCCGCGTCGCTACGTAAAGGCCGCCGCTGAATTTTGGCGTTAGGAAATAGTGTCCACCGATTCATTGTCACAGCCCCTTTTTTTGGTATACAAGTGAAGTGGATACGCAACTTTTATGGCATCTACGCGAATCTAGGCATCCAAACCGTCCCCGTTCTAGAAGAGGAGTTTATTCATGCAGCCAAAGGACATCGTGGCGCAGTTCATCGCTGATATCCATGCCCAGCGTTTGGATGAGGCAAAGACCTTGCTGGCTGCTGAGGGGTTTGAATATGTGGGGCCGAATATGCGTTTCCTTAGTCGGGATGACATGCTGTCCTACCAATTCGGTATGGTTGCCATCCAGAAAGACCTGATCCTCCGTCAGCTCAGTGCCGACGGGGAGCACGTGTTCGCGATCCTGGATTACCGGACCAACTTTGAACCGATCGGGGATGTGCGGCTTGCAGTCTGGTTTCGTGTGCGGGAGGACAAAATCCAGACGGTTGAAGCCTTCTACAATGCGGCCGTGGTTGAAAACATGCTGGGAGGGAACCTGCCTTCAGCCGGCTGAAAAAATGGGGGAATACCGAGTTGCGCATTATCGCATTGTGTATCGTCCCGGTTTTACTTAGCTAATCACTTTTGTTTTGGGTGAACTGATACAAGCGATTAGGATTATCGACGAGGATAGCCTGACGAGCAGAAGATTCAGGCACCAGCCTCAAAAACTCATCCACAAGAGTGGCATCATTGGGCATGGAGCCTGGAAGCTTGACGTGTGGCCAATCTGTGCCAAAGAGACAGCGGTCTTCACGGGCTGCGCGCAGCGACAGGAAAAAGGGATCAACATCTGTGAATGGCGCGTGATCCAGAGAGCTGATGCGATTTGGACCCGTGAGTTTCACCCAGGTTCGTCCATCGGCTACCAAGCTTAGAAGCTCTTTAAAGCCCGGGTGATCGATGCCAAATGATGTCGGCATATGGCCCATGTGATCTACCACCGAGGGCACGGGCAAATTGTTCAGCCGTTCCGCCAGGCGCTCAAACTTTGATACATCAACCAAAAACTGAATATGCCAATTCAGCGACTTGATGCGATCGGCGAGGGCCTTGACGTCATCAAAGGTGACTCCCCCCGAGAACACCAGGTTCACTCGGATCCCACGTACCCCTACCTTGTGCATGTAGTGTAATTCGTCATCACTGACATGGCGATCGACGACGGCAACCCCCCGCCATTGCAGCTCGTCGTCAGCGGTGATGCTGGATAGTGTGTTTAGCATCCTGCTGTTATCGGTCCCATAGACACTCGGCTGCACTAACACCGCCCGCTCAAACCCAAGGGTTTTTAATAGGTGTCGATAAGCCGTTTCGCTGGCATCGGGTGGTGTGTAGTTTCGATCTGGATGATAGGGGTAGCGTTCCTGGGGCCCAAAGAGATGAGCGTGGGTGTCACAGGCGCCAGCAGGTAGCTTTTGAGCAGGCTGACTGGGTGTTGGATCTGGTGCCGGAATATCGGAAGGGGCAATCATCGTCGGTGTTTCACCTGTTGGTCATGGGGGTAATATTCAGTCATAAAAACCAGGAAGCCAGAGCGTCACGGCTGGTACATAGGCAATCAGGCCAACCACACCGAGGAGTACCAATAGGAACGGCCAGATGTGGCGGGCTATCGTCTCGACCCGCATTCCGCTAATACTGGAGGCCACGAAAATGGAATAACCAACGGGAGGCGTTACCATTCCAACCGCAAAGTTAATAACAACCATGGCGCCGAGTTGTATAGGATCCAAACCAATCTGTTGACCCAGACCAATCAATACCGTGCTGAGAATCACCATGGCGGAGATGTTATCCATCACAGCGCCCAGAACGAGCAACATGAGATTGATGATCAACAGGAGAAGAAGCGGATTCGTGGTCAGAGCGAGCAAGCTTTCTGTGAGTCTGCCGGGGATCTGTTCGCTGGCCATAACCCACGCGAACCCATAGGCCACAGCGATAATGAACATGATGACCGCAGTTGTGCGCATGGACTTGATCAGGATGGTGGGGAGTTCCCTGAAGTGCAGATCGCGGTAAAAAAACAGGCCTATCAGGGCACTATAGAATGCTCCTACAGTCGCAGCCTCTGTGGGTGTAAATATCCCGCTGTAGATACCCCCAAGGATGACCACGGGCGCTAACAGTGCCCAGGATCCATCGCGCAGAGCAAACAGAATGTCTGCTTTGGTTGCACGACTTTCCTTGGGTATCCCCATGCGCCGTGCATATAGAACACTGACGACACAAAAACCAGCAGCTGCAATAAGCCCGGGAATAATCCCCGCGAGGAAAAGTCTGGAAATGGACTCCTCTGCGAGTACGCCCCAAACTACCATTGGTATAGACGGTGGAATCATTTGACCAAGCGGTCCCACTGCGGTAGCTAGTGCCGCAGCGTAACCCCGTTTATACCCCTTGGCTTCAAGCTCATCGATCATAATCGAGCCGACTGCCGCGGTAGTAGCTGGCGCAGAACCGGAAATTGCCCCAAAGAACGTGCCGGCCACGACAGTAGACATGGAAAGTCCACCGGTTAGATGACCAAAAAATACCGATGCCACTCGCACAAGACGGCGGGAGAGCCCGCCTGCGCTCATCAATTCGCCGGCAAGAATGAACCCGGGGATAGCCAGAAGGCTGGAGACTGAACCACCTGCCAGAAAGCGCTGGGCCATGATCATGGGATTGCTGTCCGCCATCCAAACGCCGACAGCTGTGAGGAGGCCCAAGGTAATGGCAATGGGAACCCCTAGAATCAGCATAACAAAGAGGCCGACAATCATAACTGAGCCGATGTCACCCATTGTTCACCTCAGGCATATCCCTGATCCACGTAGGGCGCAGCAAGAGAACCACCGCATGAAAGACAATCAGCCCACCGCAAACGGGGATTGCCGCAGTCTGCAGCCACATCGGGTACCGGACAGCCGCCGACACACGGTTCGCCGTAAACTCGGTATAATCCCAGCCAGTCGTGAGCAGGATATAGCCGAAGACTAACACTAAAATAACGATGGCCCGCTCGAAAAGTTCAGCGGCCGCACGCGGAAGGGCGTCCAGCAAAAGTGCGACTCGGACATGGCCGAAGTCGCGGACAAGAGCGCTTGAAAACAGGAAGATGGTCCAAATAAAGGCGAGGGTAGCGACCTCGTCGCTCCAGGCCAGAGAAGCGCCAAGTACGTAACGGTAAAAGACCCCGACGAGGAGGCTACCCAACATAACCAGCGCGCTAATCGCCCCTAGAAGGTAGGAAATTTTGACTACCCAGCGCCCGGCAGTATCCACATGACGATACATTGAGAAGATGTCCCGCGAAGATTGATTTCCAACTTATGTCGGCGATCGGTGTATGCCTGCTTATTCGCTCACCTGACCTAGCGCCTTGTCGACGAGGTCGGCACCGATTTTGTCACTGTACACATCGTAAACGCTGGCGACTTTGGCTCGGAAAGCCTCGACATCTTCAATTCCATTCACCTCCATACCGGCATCTTTGATTTGTTGCAGAATGTCTTTTTCATTGGCAGCTACAGTTGCCCGCTGGCGTTCGATGGCGCGTTTGGCGGCGTCACGGACGGCGTCTTGAAGCTCTTCCGACAAGCCGTCGAAGACGTCTTTTGAGATCAACAACGCGAGGGCGTTGTAGGTGTGGTTGGTCAACGAGAGGTAATCGGTAACCTCCGGGTACTTGTTTGCAAAGATGACTGCAAGCGGAATCTCTAGACCATCTACAGTGCCCTGCTGTACTGCGGTGAAAACGTCACTCCAGGCCATTGGCGTTGGGTTTGCGCCAATCGCACGGAAGCTGTCGATAAACAGGTCACTGGGTTGGACACGCAGCTTGATACCCTTGAAGTCGTCTGGCTTTGCCACTGGTCGTAAGTTATTGATGGTATGACGGAAGCCCGCCTCGGCAAAACCCAGTCCCATTATGCCTTGGGCCTCAAGCCGCTTGAGCAATTCCTGACCGACGTCGCCATCCAAAACCTCATGGGCCTGAGCGCTATCGGCGTAAAGGAATGGGAGGTCATTGAGCTGAAACGCCGTCTCCAACTGGCCTATCTGGGTGCCGGTAATCACACCCGCATCCATAGTGCCAAACTGTAACCCCTCAAGCATCGCGGTATCATTACCGAGCTGGTGGTTAGGGAAGAACGAAACGTCGAATTCACCGGGCGCTGCGTTTTCGAGTTCTTCCGCAAAGTAGCGCGCGGCGATGGCGTAAGGGTCTACCTCACTATCGGAGGTAGTCCATCCGAGTTTGATTTCGGTGGCTGCGAAAGTGCTACTTGCAAATAAAAAGACAGCAACAGTG
>JBDNIR010000102.1:0-17146 GCA_041688195.1 Marinobacter sp. | reverse complement strand
GCTGGCGGCTGAGGAAAGCTTCGCACCAGTATACCCTGCCGGGCAAGCCTGTCGGCGAGCCGATCGGCATCCGGGTGGGGAACATACTGGAACAACAGGGTGCCACCGGAGGGCGTCAGACCGAACTGGCCGAGCAAAGCCGCCAGCCGCGCACTCTGACCCATCAGTGTCGCGATCATGCCGTTCTGCCAGACCTTATCCTCAAGCGCCCGGGCCATCAGGTAGCGGCCAGGGCCACTCAGCGCCCAGGGGCCAATGGTGTCCTGGAGGGGTGCGGCAATGGTCTCATCCGTCAATACCGCACCGGCACGAAGCCCGGCGAGGCCGAAAAACTTACCGAGAGAGCGCATGACCACCAGGCCCGGATGTGCAGAGCCTGTATAACCGGCCAGACTGAGCTCATGAAGCCCGTCGGCAAACGCTTCATCGACCACCAGCCAGCCACCGCGCCGGACAAGCCTGTGGTGCCAGTCCATCAACTGGTCAGGGCTCAGGGCCAGGCCCGTGGGATTGTTGGGCTGAACCCACACCAGCACATCGAGAGTATCCGCCCACGCAGGATTACGACCGGCAAGCTCCAGTGCCAGCGGGACGACCTCATGGCCCGCTTGCCGCCACCAATGGTCATGTTCGCTGTAACCGGGCTCAGGAATACCAACCCGGCAGGGTGGCCGCAGGAACGGCAGCGTTTCAATGGCGGCCTGGCTGCCAGGCACCGGCACACAGCCGGCGGAGCCGGGGGCGCCGGATTGAGTTCGGATAATATCCGCCAAACCATCGTCGTCTTCCGGCAGGCGACGCCAGACCTCCGCAGGAACCGCCGGTACTGGCCAGCCATCGGGGTTGATGCCGGTGGACAGATCCAGCCACTGTGCAACGGGAATGTTGTACGCGCGGGCAGCCGCATACAGGCGGCCACCGTGGGCAGGTCGGGCTGGCATGTTATGAAAACCTGCTGAATATAAGTGACAGCACCAGCAATGTGCCCAGCCAGAGAAAGACTCCCCGGCGCACCAGCTTTATCGCTTGATCAATGGTAAACGAGCTGGCTTTGGGGCCGGTGCCCAGCAGGGGGCGGTCTTTGACGCCTCCGTCGTAGGGCGCGGGCCCGCCCAGTGTGACTTTAAGGGCTCCCGCGCCAGAGGCCATCACCGGCCCGGCATTGGGGCTGTCCCAGAGATGGGCCTGGCGTTGCCAGCACCGGAATGCGGTCCGGGTTTGGCCAATCAGTGCGTAAGTCAGGGCTGTCAGCCGCGCCGGTATCCAGTTAAGGGCATCGTCGAGACGCGCCGCCGTCCGGCCAAATGTTAAAAAACGCTCGTTGCGATAACCCCACATGGCGTCCAGGGTGTTCACCGCCCGGTGCAGTACCACCCCGGGAATGCCAGCCACCAGAAACCAGAAAATCGTGGCGAAAACGGCATCGGCTCCGTTTTCAAGTACCGATTCGGTGGCCGCCGTCGCCACCCCGCTTTCATCCAGATCTTCGGCCTTGCGGCTGACAATCCGCGCGACGGCAGTACGGGCCGTAACAATGTCTCCCGCCCGCAACGGATGCTCAACCGCGCGAGCATGTTCGGTTAGCCCACGGAGCGACAATGCCAGCCACACCACCAGCACCGACACCAGCCAAAGCACCCCGGTGGGCAACCAGAACATCAGCAGCATTGCCAGCAGAACTGGCGGCCCAGTGAGTATTGCCACCCCGAGGGTTCCACGGCCAACGCTCTGGCCCTGCGGTGTATTCAGCCTCTGCTCAACCCGCTTCGCCTGCTTTCCGAAAAACACCAGCGGGTGCCATCGACGGGGCTCGCCCAAACAGTAATCCATCACAATCGCGGCCACGCAGACCAGCACTGAACCCAGAAACGAATCCACAGTTCACCCTTTGTCTTATGCAACGGCGGCCCGATGCCGCCCGTCGCGAGTGTGGTTAGTGTACTTGACAGCCCCCGTGGTGCGTTAGACCATCAACCGCCGATTCCTGACCGAGAGCTGTAACCTTGACTGACCTGAGCTTCTGGCACCAGCCGCCTCCCTCGCTGAACCCTTCTCGCATCAGCCGTGCCCGCGAACGCCAGGCCGCGCTGACAAAGCCGCCAGGCTCCCTGGGACGGCTTGAGGAACTGGCCGTCACCCTGTGTGGCCAGCAAGATACCGACACACCCGGTGTCGACCGGCTACAAATCAGCATCTTCGCCGCCGACCACGGCGTCTGCGCCGAAGGCATTTCGGCGTTTCCCCAGCAGGTAACCGGCCAGATGGTGGCCAACTTCGCCCATGGTGGCGCGGCCATCAGCGTGCTGGCAAGGCATCTTGACGCCCAACTGGAAGTGATCAACCTGGGCACGGTCGAGCCGCTGCCCAAACTACCCGGCGTATTGATCCGGCGCATCGGCCCGGGCACCGCCAATCTGGCCATACAACCCGCGATGACCGACGCCGAGGTTCGCCAGGCTCTTGAAGCTGGCGACCAGGCGGCACAACGGGCTGCAAATAATGGCGCTCAGTTATTTATAGGCGGAGATATGGGCATTGGCAACACCACCAGCGCTGCGGCCGTCGCCTGTGCCCTGCTGGCGGAAGCCCCATCAGTCATCGTCGGGCCGGGTACCGGCCTGGACGCCGCCGGTGTGCGACATAAAACCGAGGTGGTGACACAGGCACTGCAACGCCATGGTGACAACCGCTCCCCCCTGGCTGTTCTTGCCTCCCTCGGCGGGTTTGAAATCGCGGCATTAACCGGCGCCATGCTGGGCTGTGCCCAACGTCGTATTCCGATACTGGTAGACGGTTTTATTGTCTCGGTCGCGGCGCTGGTGGGCGTACTGCAACAACCTGAACTGGCCCTCTGGCTGCATTTTGCCCATCGCTCCGGCGAACCCGGCCACGGCCGGATTCTGCAAGCGCTGGCGGCGCAACCGTTACTGCATCTGAATATGCGCCTGGGCGAAGCCAGCGGTGCGGCCATAGCCCTGCCACTACTACGCCAGGCCTGCGCCTTGCACAACGAAATGGCCAGCTTTGCCGATGCCGGCGTGGACTCAGGAACCACCGATGCCCAATGAAACCACGATTATCGACCTGATCCGTCACGGTGAGCCGGAAGGTGGCCCGATGTTCCGGGGCACCAAAAATGACCCTCTTAGCGAGCGGGGCTGGCAACAGATGAACGCAGCCATTGGCCCGGAGGAACGCTGGGATGTGGTGCTGAGTTCGCCAATGGAGCGCTGTATCCGGTTTGCGGAAACCGTAGCCGAGCGGCTGGCGATTCCCCTGCACAGCGATACCCGCCTGCGGGAAATCGGGTTTGGTGAGTGGGAAGGCCTGACCTTGGAGCAGATTCAGGCCCGGTACGGCAACGAGCGACTGGCCCGGTTCTGGGCCGATGCGGAGCTCAATACGCCGCCGGGCGGCGAACGCCTGAGCCAATTCCAGTTACGCATTGAAGCGGCATGGCAGGAGTGGGCCGAGCGCCTCGCCGGTCAACGGGTGTTGCTGGTGTGTCATGGCGGTGTGGTGCGGGTAGCGGTCGGCGCCATCATGGGGATTCCCCGGGAGCGGGTATTGTCCGCCATGCAGGTGCACTACGCCTGCCGCAGCCGGGTCCGTCTTGACCGCAGCGACCACGGATCACTCAGCTGCCTGATTTCCCACGGCTGAACGGGAGCCATCCTTGAGCACCAGCGGTAATCCGGCAACACTCATAATCACCCGGTGACAGTGCTGCGCCAGCGCCTGGTTGAGCCAGCCAAGCTCATCGCAGAAGCGGCGGGTCAGCGGGTTCATGCCAATAGTGCCAAGCCCCACCTCATTGCTGACAATAATCACCTCGCCGGGATACCGTACCAGCGCCGCCAAAAACGCCTTCCGCTCAGAGTTGAATTGCTGTTCTCCGGCATGCAGCAGGTTGCTCAGCCACAAACTCATGCAGTCGATCAGCAGACACGGTGGCCGACCGTTACCAACCATCACCTCTTCCACCGCCTTACCCAGACCAACCGGCGCTTCAATCAGGCCCCAACTCTCGGGCCGTTCCGACTGATGACGACGAATGCGGGCAGTCATTTCGTCATCCCCGGCGGTGGCAGTGGCGATATAAATAATGGGCGCATCGGAGGACACTGCTATCAGCTCAGCCAGCGCGGTCTTGCCGGAGCGAACTCCGCCCGTCACCAAGGTATGTTCCCGTGCCATGTCGTATCTCCGGAAGGTGAATCAGTGGGCACTTATACCGGATTCTCTCAGCTCATTGAACCTGCCCGGTCAGATTGCCGCTGTAACCCAACTCATCCAGACGGATCTCGATTTCATGTCGACGGCCCCGATCCGCCAGCGCGCGATCAGGTCTTGCCGGTGCCTGAAAGGCCTTTTGGTAATAAACAATCGCCCGCTTTGGCTGGCCCTGAGCATTCAGAAACTCGGCAAAGAAGTAGTTGGCGTCAATACCCTCCGGGCTCATGTTCAAACCCGTCCGCAGGTGCGACTCGGCCTTGTCGTCGTCACCAAAACCCAGGGGCCAGCCCGGCACTTTGGAGTAAAGCGTACCCAACGAGGTATGGGCCGAGCCACCCAGCGCGGTGTCATCCAGCGCCAGTGAAGCCTCAAATGCCTGGCGTGCTTCCTTGGCCAGACCCAGAGCGCTCAGACCTCCTTTGTGGCCAGCGTAGGTGCTTAACACAATGCCCTGCCAGACCAGCGGTTCGGCCTGGCCCGGATACTCTTTCACGAATTGCCGGGCATGGCTGACCAGGTTCTCGAACGCTTTGTCCTTCTCGTCTTCCCTAGTGTCGTATTGGGTAACCGCCCATTCCGTCTGCAAGGCAGCCAGGCCTGTTTTAACATCTGCCGCATGGGCCAACACCGCTGGCACACTCAACAACGAGATCAATAAAAAACGGCACATCATGATTTATCTCCAACAGCCAGGAATTGACGAATGACGGGCAACTGCTTGCGCATAACCGCATCAACTAGCCGGGGCAACAGCCCGTTAATGTGAACAAACAGTTTTTCCGGCCAGCCCAGATAAGCCCGACGCCGATCTTTGAGCAATGCC
The DNA here is from genome assembly GCA_041688195.1 of Marinobacter sp. Taxonomy (GTDB): domain Bacteria; phylum Pseudomonadota; class Gammaproteobacteria; order Pseudomonadales; family Oleiphilaceae; genus Marinobacter. Next base: position 12,087 of record JBDNIR010000102.1, on the reverse strand, counting down.
TGCATGATTTGGCTGGCGACCAGCTCTGGTGAATCCATGGTGTTGCCCAGGGCTTTATTCAGCGCATCCACACCTGCGCTGTTCATCTCAGTTCGGGTTGCCCGTGGGGCAATGTAGTGAACCCCTATCTTGCTGTCTGCCAGCTCCCGGCGCAGGGCCTCCGAAAAGCCCCGCACCCCGAATTTGGTGGCGCTGTATACCGAATAGCCGGGGAAGCCAATGCTGCCGAAAGTTGACCCTACAAACATCAGATTACCCCGGCCGAGGGCGCGAAACCTCGGCACAAAGTGACGGGCCACCAACAGGGTGCTTCGCAGGTTGACCGCCAGCATCCGGTCAATCGCCGCTACGTCGGTGCCTTCGAGGATCTGAAAGAGGTTTTGGCCAGCACAGTGAATCACACCGTCAATGTCCGGGAACTGCTCCGACACCCGTTGCAACTGCTGGTCGAGATCCGGTGCCGCCAGGTCCAGCAATACCGGATGGCTATCGTCGTCGTTTGGCTCCAGCTTGTCAGGCTCCCGGCTGGCTATGACCAGTTTGACACCAGCCCCGGCCAGCCGGGTGCTCAGAGCCCGGCCGATACCACCGGTGCCGCCAAGCAACAAAAACGTCCGGTCACGCAACTGCATGGCGACGCTCCCCGGCAGTCTGCTGCAACGGTATGCCTCGTAACATGTCCCCGTATAACCGGTAGACCACACGAGCGGACGTAATAATAGCGGCCTGATCCTCGGGGCTGGTGATCCGGTCAATCAGGGTGCGGTAAAAGTCAAAGTGACCGATATCCAGAGCACCGTGAGAATACAAATAGCTGAAGGCCTGGTCCGGCAGCTTGAGCTGCTTCTGGATCTGTTGCCCCATCGGGGTTGCCAGTTCAATGCTGGAGCCTTCAAGGACCTGAACCATGCCAAAAAAGTTCATAGGATTGCCCCTGGCAATCTGGTCATACAAATAGGACACCATCAGTTGAACCGGCAGCTCCGGCTCACTGTGTCTGATCGCGTCCGCATCCGCACCGGTGGCACGAAGATCATTCAGTATCCACTCCTGGTGGCCATATTCTTCCTGGATGTATTCCACCAGCGCCTCCCGCACAAATTCGAGACGCTCCGGCAACCGCGCACCGCAAGCCATCATTAACGGCACCGTATGTTTCACATGATGGTAAGCCTGCACCAGGAAGTGCTGATAACTGACCACATCAAACTTACCTCCCGCCACCGCCTCCAGAACCGGCGCCGTCATTACGTGGCTCCGGGCCTCCCGGGTTTCGCTTTGCAGTACTTCAAAAAAGCTCATTGTGTAACCCTCTTTGCGCTGTCTGTAATGGGTTCATCAGTTGCCGCTTGCAGCTCGGCAAGATGACATCAAGATTTTTGATAATGGTTGAGCATTTAAGACGACCGTTCGCCGTCAGGTAGCCGTCTTCATGGCTGAAGTGGGTGGTACGGATGTAAATGTCCTGCAGTCTGGCGTAATCCGGCAGCGTGGTATTGAGGTCTCGTACGCAGGCCACCAGCGCATCAATATCCGTTCCCGAATTTGCCACCACGAGCCCATGGGGTTGCGGCTCGCCGTCACCGAACACCAGGCACTGCAGCACCTCCGGAATGCACTTGAGTTCGCTCTCCAGCCATTCAGGATTGATATTGCGGCCGAAGCCGGTGATCAACAGGTTCTTGCTACGGCCATTCACGAACAGGTAGCCATCAGCATCCAGGTAGCCAAGGTCCCCGGTATCTACTGCCGCTTCGGTGTTGCGACCCTGGTCCAGATAGCCCCTGAAAACATTACCGGCGACGGTGATCCCGCCGTGGTCATTGATCGTGACGTCAACGTGGGACAACGGCTTTCCGACCGAGCCGGGGCGATGGCTGCCGGGCACATTCAGCGCGACAACAGAACCGCACTCAGATAGGCCATAGCCTTCATAGAGCGGAAGTCCCAAAGCGCTGGCCTCAGCCAGCAATGCCGGGGACACCTTGCCACCGCCGACAGCCAGGAAGCGCAGGCTGGATGGCAATTTGCGACCGGCCCTCACGCTCGTCACCAGTTGATGCGCAATTTCCGGCACCAGAATGGCGGACTCCGGTGAAACTTCCTCAAAAGCTGCCACCAAATGGCCGACATCCAGCTGGCTGCTACCTGTAAAACCCAGATCCGACAGACTTCTGATCACCACTGTCGCAGCCATCAGCAGCGGTACGTAAACGCCGGCAATATTCTCAAGCAGGGTGGCCAGCGGCAGCACGCACAAGTGCCGCTGCAGGCCCATATCAGCCAGCCGTATACTCAACGCTAAAGCAGTCTGGTCGAGATGTTCTGCCGTCAGGCAGACCCCTTTCGGGCTACCGGTACTGCCGGAGGTGAAAGTAATCTTGGCGATACCGCCCAGGTCCGGACAGGCGTTCGCCGCATCCGACAGCGCGCCGAACCAGACATTGGGAGTGAGTGGCTCAACCAAGCATTTAAAACCGGCCAGTTGCGCGGAGTTATCCGAAACCACAGCGTCTAAACCGGCACTCTGACAAATATGGGATACCTGCCGGGGTGAGAAGAAAACCGGTATCGGCACGCAGACGATGCCCGCCAGGCGGCAGGCAATATCCGCTGCAACCCAGGTCGGGGAGTTGTCACCCACCACACCGAGGCGATGCACCTTGCGGCCGGTTAATTCTTCGGCCAGGAGGTTAACCCAGCGCCAAAGTTCGGAATAGCTGTAGGTCGTTCCTGAGTCCTGCAGCGCGGTATGATCCCCGATCCGGTTGGCGTGGTGTTCCAACACCTCAGGCAATGAGTGCATGGGGCATGCCCTCCGCTGCCATAAAGTCAATGCCCAGGAATAGACCTTTATCCGCCAGGGTCTGATACCCCGACGGCAGGTGGGAAATCAGTACCTCAGGCTGATGCTCATAATAATGTCCCCAGCCTTGACCTCCGTCCGGCAGCCGGCTCGGGTCCGCCATGCCGAGACTGTGTGTCTTCACTCCCAGGCGCTCGAAGCTGACACGCAACGAGCGGGTGCCGGTAAAGGCCACCCATTGTACTCCCCGCCTATGGAGCAAAAGCGTCAGGGCGGGGAACAAAGCTCGGCTTACCCCACTCTGAACGCCCGCCAGATGTGCAATTTCGACAATCTGATCACGACGACAGGGGCCAAGCGCTGAAATCGCCGCATCAAGCGGCTGATTGAGGTAGTCTTCCAGAAATAGCCGGCCAGACGAAGCATTGCGCAAACCCACTGCCGCCAGCAGCGTGTTCTGCTGATTACATAACGCCACCAGTTCGGGCACGCGGATAGCCGGCTTCGCTGTATACGCCTGCCAGAAACGGTCACGGATAAATCTTTCTATGCTGCTGCGGGCAGCACCGGGCAGTTGCACGGAATAGAGGGTCTTGTTGCCGGCACGTGCTGTTGCAATCACACCGTTATGCGGGGCGATATCAAGTTCAAAGGGCACAGGGGTGTCAAACATCGGGCACGGCTCCTCAGGTTTCGTTCCCTGAGATTAACCGTGCTGTCTTAAGCGAAACTTAAGGTTGCCATGAAAATATTGACACCTTCATGATTCCAATGAGCACTTTCTAATGATACTCCCCAGACCAAGGAATTCTTCGTGAGAATACTGCTGGTTGAAGACGACCCGCTGCTGGGGCGAACCATGGCGGAAATGCTGCGCCAGAACCATACCGTCGACTGGCTGGATGACGGACAGCAAGCCGAAAATGCGTTGCTCAATGAGAGTTTTGACATTGTGATTCTTGATCTCACCCTGCCGGTCAAGGACGGCCTGGCGGTATTGCGCAGTGCCCGTGCCCAGGGCATCAAAACACCGGTGATCGTTCTCACCGCCCGCGCCAACCTGACCGACAAACTGTCTGGTCTGGACGCTGGTGCCGACGATTATCTCACCAAACCCTTTGCCATGGACGAGCTCAACGCCCGTATCCGCGCCATACGCAGACGCTCCGACGGCAACGCCAGCGCTACCCTGCAAGTTGGCAAACTGTTGGTGGACCCGGCCACCAGTGAATTGACGGTGGATGCCAGGCCGGTGGCGCTGTCACCGACGGAGTTCCAGATATTGTATTACCTCATGCGGCACCCGAACCGCGTAGCCACCCGCCGGCGCTTGGAGGATCAGCTCTATGGCTGGAATGCAGGCGTGGAGAGCAACGCCTTGGAAGTTCATATACACCACCTGCGCAAACGGCTCGGCAAAACCCTTATCAGAACCGTGCGAGGGGTCGGCTATATGCTGGACTCAAAAGTAGCAGCAGAGTGTGCTCCCACATCATGTCTATAACCCGAACCCTCACAATTACGGTTACTTTGCTGGTGCTTTTGCTGGCCCTTGTGGCTGCGGCCTGGAGTTACATCGAGAGTAATCATGAGCTGGAGGAAATCTTCGATGCGGAGCTGGCCCAAAATACCCGCATCGTCCAGGGCCTGGTGCGGGATCTTCAAACAGACCAATCGCCCGAAAAGCTCCGGGAAATCCTGCAGGACACCTTGCAGATGCCCTCTCTCAATGTGGAGGATGGCAAAGAGATTCTGCCTGATGGCCGGGGTCATAAATACGAAAAGAAAATAGCCTTTCAAGTCTGGTCTCCGACCGGCGAGCCACTGCTGAAATCATCACGCCAGGAAGCCGGGCCGCGCAGCCTGGAGCCCGGTTTTGGCTGGGTAGAAAGCGAGGGCTTTCGCTGGCGCACGTTTCTGATTCAGGACCCGCAATCCGGCTTCTTTATCCGCTCAGCCCAGCGCGACGACATTCGTCAGGAGCTAAGTCGTAAGCTGGCACTAGGAAACACTTTGCCACTGTTGCTGGTGCTGCCGGTTCTGGTGCTCGCTATTGTGGTGGCGATACGCTGGTCTTTCCGCCCCCTGGCTCGATTGGAACAACGCGTCCGGACCATGGCACCTGAAACCATTCAGCCGCTGGATGACTCAATAGCGCCCCATGAAGTGCGCAGTCTCGTGGGTGCGGTTAACGGGCTTTTGCTAAAGCTGGACGACACCCTTGAACGGGAGCGCCGTTTCACTGCTGACGCCGCCCATGAACTCAGAACCCCCCTTGCAGCCCTGCGGCTGAACCTTGAACAGGCCCTGCCGGCACAGCCGGAAACCTTCGGAACCTTGCTGGAGTCGGTTGACCGTATGTCCCACCTGATCGAGCAAATGCTGCAACTGGCGCGGCTAGAGCCAGAGTTTTCATCAAACACCCTGCCAACAGAGCTGGAAAGTCTTGTGGTGGATGCCCTGGCCGACATCGCACCACTGGCCATCGCGCACAATATTGAGCTGTCCTTTGAAGACGCCCCCTCTGTCTGTCGGGTAAACTGCAACACAACCCTTGTCGCTTCGTTGATACGCGCGTTGGTGTCCAACGCTATCCAGTACAGTCCCCGCAACTCTGCTATCGATGTCTCGTTGCACAAGTACCCACAAAACTGTGAACTGGTGATCTGTGATGCCGGCCCCGGCATTGACAGGGCAGAACGGGCACGCGCCCTGGACCGCTACGTAAGGCTTGACCAACGCAAAGGCAGCGGGGCCGGTCTGGGGCTGGCCATTGCACAGCGTATTGCACAGCTGCACGGCGGCTCACTGGTGTTGGATGAACGGCCAGACGGGGAATCCGGACTGTGCGTCAGGGCCATACTACCGCTGGCATAAGGGAATGCACTGTTTGCGCTCTCTTGACGCAACGGTTAGGTTTAAAATAGCTAACCCAAAACAGGGAAGTATCATGCAAGCTGAACTCATCGAAATCCGCAATCACCTAGCCCAGCATGAGCCTTTTGACCAGTTGCCGGAGGAAACCCTGGACCGAATTGTCACCCAGGTCGAAGTCGCCTATTTCCGCGCCGGCTCGACGATTCTGGAATTTGGCCAGCCCAGCACCGACCTGAACTACATCCGCAGTGGCGCGGTGGAGGTGTTCCGGCGCTCCGGGGAGCTCTACAACCGTCTGACCGAGGGCGACATCTTTGGCCAATTCGGTCTGATGATGGGCAAAATGGTGCGTTTTCCCGCCAAGGCTCTGGAAGACACGCTGATCTACTGCATTCCGGCGGCAGTGTTTCAGGAACTTTGGGAGACCGAAGACAGCTTCGCGGATTTTGTCGAGATCGAAGACCGCACTCGCCTGCGTACGGCGGTTGAGCGCCAGGGCAAATCAAGCAACCTGATGAGCGCAAAGGTGACCCGGCTGATCTCCCGCGAGACCGTCTCCGCACCTTCTACAGTCAGACTGCAGGAAGCCGCCCGCATCATGACCGAACAGGGCGTCTCGGCGTTGTTACTGATGGACGAATCCGGCAGCAAACCGGTCATGAAAGGCATTATCACCGACCGTGACCTACGCACCCGGGCGCTTACTGAAGCTCTGCCATCGGAGACGGACATCATGACAGAAGGCCTGATCACCATCAGCTCCGACGCGTTTATATTCGAAGCCATGCTGATGATGCTGCATAACAACGTGCACCACCTGCCGGTGGTACACAATGGAGAGCCCCGCGGTATTATCGGCCTCTCGGATATCGTTAAATACGAATCCCAAAGCACCCTTTTTGTCGTCAGTAATATTTTCCGTCAGCAGGATGTGCGCGGCCTGACAGCCGTCAGCAAAGATGTCCGTGACAGCTACGTGCGAATGGTCAGCGAAGACGCCAATTCCCATATGATCGGCAGTGCGATGGCCGGTATCGGGCGCAGCTTCTGCCAGCGGTTACTGGCTCTCGGCGAGGAAAAGCTGGGGCCGCCCCCCATACCCTATTGCTTCATGGCCCTGGGCTCTATGGCCCGGGACGAACAACTCGTTGTCACCGACCAGGACAACGCCATGGTGCTGGACGACAGCTTTGACCCGGCCGAACACGATGAATACTTCAAAGCGCTGGCGAAATTTGTCAGCGATGGCCTGGCCTCCTGCGGCTACACCTACTGCACCGGCGACATCATGGCCACCAACACCAAATGGCGTCAGCCCCTGAGTGTGTGGAAGAGTTACTTCACCGACTGGATTGAAAACCCCAAGGCCGAGGCACTGCTAAACAGCAACATCTTCTTCGATCTTGAAGGCATCTATGGCAATACTGCCTACACCGAGGAGTTGAAAACTCTGGTCGCGAAGAAAGCGAAAAAGAGCCAGCGCTTCCTCGCCCTGATGGCCCGTAACGCTCTGAATCGCACACCGCCATTGGGGTTTTTCCGCACCTTTGTGATGGAACAGGATGGCAAACAGAACGACACCATCAACCTCAAGCGTCGCGGCACCGCGCCCTTATCCGACCTGATCCGGGTGCATGCTCTGGCCTGCGGCTCCAAGGCCCAGAACTCCTTTGCTCGGTTGCGAGCTATCGCTGAAACCCAACTACTTCCCCATGGCAGCGTGGAGAACCTGCGGGACGCGCTGGAATTCATTGCTATCGTGCGGATTCGGCACCAGGCCATCGCCATCGAAGCCGGCCAGCAACCGGACAACAACGTTCGCCCGGAAGACCTGTCACCCTTCGAGCGTCGTAATCTCAAGGACGCCTTCCAGATACTCAGCAGCAGCCAGAAATTTCTGCGCTACCGATACTATGCACAAGCAGGACGCAGCCTCCAGTAATGACGATGTCCAACAACCCTGACAGCAACACCAACCGCCTGACCGTGATCGACTGGCCAACGCAGCTCAACCTGCTCAAAAAGCAGGCGCGGGACCCCCGCCTGAAAGCGTTTTACGAGGCCAGCATAGTGGCACCGAAAACGCCGATAGGCGACGTACCCATGGTCGCCCTGGACTTTGAAACCACCGGGCTCGATCCACACACCCACTCCATCGTCAGCATTGGTCTGGTACCCATGTCGCTCAGTCGCATCCGTTGCCGGGACGCCAAACACTGGGTGGTGCGGCCACCGCTACCGTTGCACCAAGATTCCATTACCATCCACGGCATTACCCACACTGACATTCACCAGGCCCCGGACTTGTCCGAAGTTCTGGACGAAGTACTGGCAGCACTTGCGGGTCAGATTGTGGTGGTCCACCACCGAGGCATTGAACGGCCGTTTCTGGATGTGGCGTTGAGGTGGCGACTGCAGGAAGGTATCGAGTTTCCGGTGCTCGACACCATGGCCATCGAAGCCCATCTGCACCCGAACCGGCACCCCGGCTGGCTTGACCGTCTGCGCGGTAAATCACCGCTGTCCATCCGTCTGGGTGACAGCCGCAGCCGTTATGGCTTACCTCATTACCCGCCTCATCATGCCCTCACCGATGCGCTCGCCTCAGCGGAACTGCTGCAGGCTCAGATTCAGCATCATTTCAGCCCGAAAACGCCCATCGGCGATCTTTGGTTCTGACGCCGCCCTACCCGACCTTACACGCGGCCTGATTGCTTTTGCACCTCGGGGTCAGTAATCTCACGAGACATTCCGGCAATGTGTGCCATCGATACAGACTTTTCCCGATCCTAATAACCTATGAGACCGACACCCCAGGACGCACTCCGAAAAGCCCGCGAGCAATGGGTAAACGGTGAACGAATTCATCTGGCCGCACTGGCGGAAGAGCTGGGTATTGGGCGCGCGACACTGTTCCGCTGGGTAGGAAACAAAGACCTGCTGATCGGTGAAGTATTGTGGTCCACCTACGAGCCACTGCGCGCCAAAGCACTGGCACAAACCCCCGGCCATGGAGTGGATTACGTCGTTGGGGTGTACCGTTATATCAACGGAACCCTGTTGCACTCCAAACCGCTACGGACTTTCATCACGCAGGATCCGGAATACGCCCTGCGCATCCTCACCTCCACCAGCTCGCCACTTCATAGCCGGGTCGTCAAAGCCAATGCCCGCACCCTGAGGGAACAGATAGCCGACGGCCACCTGAACCCGCCAATGAGGACAGAGAGCCTGTCCTATTTCATGGTGCGGCTGGCGGAATCCTGCCTGTACAGTGATATCATCTGTGGCCGCGAACCCCGCCAGGAAGAGCTGGACGACGCCTGTAAGGCCGTACGGATATTGCTGGGTGGAAGTTTGGCGGTTTGAAAAACCATGCCGTTGCGCAGCTGGTCAACATGTCTGACTGGAAAACCCGGGCTATAGGAACGATGGAGGTGGTAGTAAATGCTCTGGCCACCCCGGCTTAGCGGTTTTATTTTGCGTCCAGAGGAAAACCCCTCTTATACTCCCCTACTGCAGACGCCAATTGTGATCAGGCCGCTGCCATACTAATGACAATAAAAAGGAAACCGAAATGCTGAAACGTCGCACATTTATTGCCGCTGCCGCCGCTACTCTGTTGTTCAGCTCGGTCGCCCATGGCCAGTACAAGGACGAATACACAGTATCCACCGTTCTGCCCTCTGCCTTCCCCTGGGGACAGGCTGCCGACAAGTGGGTTGAGCTGGTGAAAGAGCGCTCTGACGGGCGTATCAACATGAAGATCTACAGTAACTCCCAGCTGGTTTCCGGCGATCAGACCAAAGAGTTCTCCGCCATGCGTTCCGGCATTATTGATATGGCCGTGGGCTCCACCATCAACTGGTCACCCCAGGTGCCAGAGCTGAACCTGTTCTCGCTGCCATTCCTGATGCCGAACTACGCCGCCATTGATGCCATTACCCAGGGCGAGGCCGGTGAAGCCATCTTCGCGGCCATCGAAAAACGCGGCGTTACCCCACTGGCCTGGGGCGAGAACGGCTTCCGGGAACTGTCCAACTCCAAGCGGGCGATCAAAGAGCCCTCTGACCTGGAAGGCCTGAAAATCCGCGTGGTCGGCTCGCCATTGTTCCAGGACACCTTCACCGCACTGGGCGCAAACCCCACCCAGATGAGCTGGGCCGATGCCAAGCCCGCATTGACCACCGGCGCTGTCGACGGTCAGGAAAATCCGCTGTCGGTCTTTGATGTAGCGCGTATTGACCAGGTTGGCCAGCAGCACCTGACGCTGTGGCGTTACATGGCAGACCCGTTGGTGTTTGCGGTCAGCAATCGTGTCTGGAGTCAGTTCAGCCCGGAAGATCAGGAACTGCTCAAGCAGGCCGCGGTTGACGCTGGAGAATGGGAGATCGAGAAATCCCGAGCCGAGCTTGACGCTACCCTGGCGGGCATTAAAGAACGCGGCGTTGAGGTCACAAAGCTGACCCAGGAACAACACGATGCCTTTGTAGAAGCGACCCAATCCGTTTACGAGAATTGGACGCCCCGCATCGGCGAAGACCTGGTGAAGACGGCTCAGGAAGCGGTTGCCAGCAGCCAGCAGTGAAACCGGCATGTCCAGGCGCCCGCCCACCCCGGCGGGCGCAATTGTCTAAACCGGATGAACCGGAGTAACAATGCCCACCCGACCCCCGAAGTTCAGGCCCGAAGCCTGGCTGGCGACCCTGGCCCTGATCGCGATCTGTCTGATCAGTCTGGGCAACGTGATTGTGCGCTACGCCACCGATGCTTCCTTTGCCTTCACCGAAGAATTCTCGGTGTTCTTGCTGGTACTGGTTACCTTCGGCGGTGCGGCGGTTGCGGCTCGCCATAATCAGCACATTCGCATCGAACTGATTGAGCATCATCTGCCACCCCGGGCCAGAAAAATCGTCTACATGGTGCAGTGGCTGGCCGGTGTCGGCGTGCTTGGTATCACGGCCTGGTATGGGGGCGTACTCACATTGCAGGAATACCAGTGGGAGTCACTGTCACCGGGGTTGGGACTGCCGAACTGGATTTACGTGATCTGGCTGCCGCTGCTGTCTGCCGTCATCGTCATCCGCATAACCCAGAACCTCATCGACCGCCTACGAGGCAAGGACGCACCAGAGGTCATTCATGAGTCCTGACCTGCTGATGGTCGGCGCTTTCCTGCTGGCGTTGCTCATGGGTGTGCCGGTGGCGATTGCTCTGGGCCTTGGCGGCGCGGTTGGCATCCTCAACGGGTTGCCACCTGAGATGCTGGCGACCTTTGGCACCAACACCTATAACAGCGTGGCCAAATACCCGCTGATTGCGATTCCCCTGTTTATTCTCACCGGCCTGATTTTCGAACGGGCCGGTGTGGCCGCCAGTCTGGTGCGTTTTGCCCAGGCCATCATCGGCCCCCGTCATGGCGGCCTGACCGTGGTAGCGGTGCTGGTCTGCCTGATTATGGGCGGCATGAGCGGCTCGGGTCCGGCGGACGCCGCTGCGGTGGCGATGGTGATGCTGCCCAGCATGCGCAAGGCCGGTTATCCGCAGCCGTTTTCGGCAACTTTGATCGCGGCATCCTCCTCCACCGCAATTCTGATCCCACCCTCCATTGCCCTGATTCTTTATTCCATCGTGGTGCCCGGTGTGGATTTGCGTGCCCTGTTTGCGGCGGGAGTCTTCCCAGGGATTCTGGCGGGGCTGTCATTGCTCGTCCCCGCACTATACTTCGCAAAAAAGTACCGCTGGGAAGACCCTGAAACCGCCGAGCGCCCGCCGTTCTGGCCCAGCTTCAAGGCCGCACTGCCCGCGCTGTTTGCCCCGGTGATTATTCTGGGCGGCCTTCGCTCAGGGCTGTTTACCCCCACCGAAGCGGCGGTCGTTGCCGTCACCTACGGGGTGATTATCGGCTGCCTGGTGTATCGCAACCTCAACCTTAAGGACCTCTGGAACCTGATGACGGATGCTGCCGTTACCTCCGGCGTGGTGATGTTCATTATCGCGATGGCTGGCATCTTTGCCTGGGCAGGCGCCACTCTTGGCACCTTCCAACACCTGGCCGATGCCCTGCTATCCCTCTCCGACAATGGCTGGGTGCTGCTTGGTCTGGTGATGGTGCTGGTACTGATCGCCGGTATGCTGCTGGACGCAATATCGATTTACCTGATCCTGATTCCCATCGTGTTGCCCCTGATGAATCATTTTGGCTGGAACCCCGTCTGGTTCGGCATTCTGCTGGCCATGAACATCGCCATCGGCCAGTTCACCCCACCCGTTGCCGTCAACCTGATGGTCACCACCCGCATCGCCAACATCCGCCTGGAACACACGATCGGCTGGGCGCTGATATTTGTCGCTGCTATGGCCGTCAGTTTGTTGCTGGTCATGCTGATACCGGGCATTGCCCT
>JBDNIR010000101.1:0-6279 GCA_041688195.1 Marinobacter sp. | reverse complement strand
TTGAAGCTACTGATGGTTTCTTTAAGAGACACATATTTACCAGGCGAGCCCGTGAATACTTCCGCCACGTGGAACGGCTGGGACAAAAAACGTTCAATCTTACGAGCACGGGATACGGTCAGTTTATCTTCTTCTGACAGTTCGTCCATACCCAGGATCGCAATGATGTCTTTCAGTTCCTTGTAACGCTGCAGATTGTTCTGCACGCCACGGGCTACATCGTAGTGCTCATGACCAATCACCAGCGGGTCTAGCTGACGGGAACTGGAGTCCAGCGGATCGATGGCCGGATAGATACCTTTGGACGCGATATCACGACTCAGTACCACGGTCGCATCCAGGTGCGAGAAGGTGGTGGCCGGCGACGGATCGGTCAAGTCATCCGCAGGCACATAAACCGCCTGAATCGACGTGATTGAACCATCCTTCGTTGAGGTAATCCGCTCTTGCAATTCACCCATTTCCTGAGCCAGCGTGGGCTGATAACCAACCGCAGACGGCATACGACCCAGCAGGGCCGATACTTCGGTACCCGCCAGGGTGTAACGGTAGATATTGTCGATGAAGAGCAGCACGTCACGGCCTTCATCACGGAATTTTTCCGCAATGGTCAAGCCAGTCAGGGCAACACGCAGACGGTTCCCCGGGGGCTCGTTCATCTGGCCGTAGACCATTGCTACTTTTTCAAGGACGTTGGATTCCTTCATTTCGTAGTAAAAGTCGTTACCTTCACGAGTCCGCTCACCAACACCGGCGAAAACCGACAGACCGGAGTGCTCTTTCGCGATGTTGTTGATCAGCTCCATCATGTTGACGGTCTTGCCAACACCGGCACCGCCGAACAGACCCACTTTACCGCCTTTGGCGAACGGACAAACCAGGTCGATGACTTTGATGCCGGTTTCCAGCAGGTCGGCAGATGCTGCCTGATCTGCATAGCCAGGCGCTTTACGGTGAATAGCCCAACGCTCTTCTTCGCCGATATCGCCTTGCTCATCAATTGGACGTCCAAGAACATCCATGATTCGGCCCAGTGTCTTGATGCCAACCGGCACAGAAATTGGCTCGTTGGTGTTTTCTGCTTTCAGGCCACGCTTCAGACCTTCGGTGCTGCCCATGGCAATCGTACGTACAACGCCGTCGCCAAGCTGTTGCTGAACTTCCAGAGTTGTTTCGCCACCCTCAAGCAGCAGTGCGTCATAAATTTTGGGTACGGCGTCACGTGGAAATTCCACGTCGATAACCGCGCCAATGATCTGAACGATGTGTCCGCTACTCATGCTCGGTTCCTCGTCATCTTGATAGTCACTAAAACCAGTTGGATCGTAGGCCTGTATTCAGACTGCGGTCGCGCCGCTTACGATCTCCGATATCTCTTGGGTAATGGCTGCCTGACGGGCCTTGTTGTAGACCAGCTGAAGCTCGCTAATAATATCACCCGCGTTATCCGTCGCGCTCTTCATGGCAATCATTCGGGCTGCCTGCTCGCACGCCAGATTTTCTACCACACCCTGATACACCTGAGACTCAATGTAACGTGATAGAAGGCCATCAAGAATCTGCTGGGCATCGGGCTCGTAGAGATAATCCCATTGGTTCTTAATCTCTTCTTCATCAGAGCTTTCCGGCAGCGGCAGTAACTGCTCAACCTGAGGACTCTGGGTCATGGTGTTGACGAACTTATTGCTCACAAGGAACAAACGATCGATTTGGCCTTCTTCGAAGGCGTCCAACATGACCTTGACGTTGCCGATGAGTTTTTCAGAGCTTGGGCTGTCACCCAGATGGGTCAGTGCGGCTAGCACATTGCCACCGTAACTCCGGAAAAAGGACGCGCCTTTCTGACCAATGGCACACAGGTCAGAGTCGACGCCCTTATCTTTCCATCCCCGCATTTCACGGACCAATGCCTTGAACAAATTACCGTTCAGGCCACCACAAAGTCCCCGGTCGGTCGACACGACAATGTAGCCGACACGATGTACTTCCCGGTCAATCATGAACGGGTGTTTGTACTCCGGGTTCGCCTTGGAGATGTGTCCGATAACCTGGCGCATCTTTTCCGCATACGGACGGGTTTCCTGCATGCGTTCCTGAGCTTTGCGCATCTTGCTCGCCGCCACCATTTCCATGGCGCTGGTGATTTTCTGCGTGCTCTTGATGCTTCCGATCTGGTTACGTATTTCTTTTCCGTTGGCCATAACTCACTGCCTTCTCAAGTGTGACACTCGATGCTTCAAAAACCGACCTGCGGCAACTCTGCCACAGGTCTGATTCTTACCAGCTCTGAGTGGTCTTGAATTTCTCAAGTGCAGCTTTCAGGTCGGCAGCGATTTCATCGTTGAAATCGCCTTTCTCATTGATCTTGACCAGAAGCTCTTTTTGCTCAGAGCGCATCCAGTCCAGCAGTTGTGCTTCGAACTTCACAACTTTCTCTACATCAATGTCGTCCAGGAAGCCTTCGTTGGCTGCGAACAGAACAGTTCCCATTTCAGCCACCGACATCGGGCTATACTGGTTCTGCTTCATCAGTTCGGTAACCCGCTGACCATGCTCCAACTGCTGACGCGTTGCTTCGTCAAGATCAGACGCGAACTGGGCGAATGCCGCCAATTCACGGTACTGGGCCAGGGCCAGACGAATGTTACCGCCGAGCTTTTTCATGATCTTGGTCTGAGCGGCACCGCCCACACGAGAAACCGAAATACCGGCGTTCATAGCCGGGCGGATACCCGAGTTGAACAGGTTGGTTTCCAGGAAGATCTGACCATCGGTGATCGAGATAACGTTGGTTGGCACGAACGCGGATACGTCGCCAGCTTGGGTCTCGATGATCGGCAGTGCGGTCAGGGAGCCGGTCTTGCCTTTGACTTCGCCGTTAGTCAATTTCTCGACGTAATCGGCGTTTACCCGGGAGGCACGCTCCAACAAACGGGAGTGTAGGTAGAAAACGTCACCTGGGTAAGCTTCTCGTCCTGGTGGACGACGCAGCAGCAGGGATATCTGGCGATACGCCACGGCCTGCTTACTGAGGTCATCGTATACGATCAGAGCGTCTTCACCGCGGTCACGGAAATACTCACCCATGGAGGTGCCGGCGTACGGCGCCAGGAACTGCATCGCAGCGGGGTCCGCGGCACCAGCAGCGACGACAATGGTGTGAGCCATCGCATCATGTTCCTCCAGCTTACGGACAATCGCCGCAATGGAAGACTGCTTCTGGCCAATCGCCACGTAGATACATTTGATGCCCGTATCTTTCTGGTTGATGATGGCATCGATTGCAACGGCGGTTTTACCGATCTGACGGTCGCCGATGATCAGCTCACGCTGACCGCGACCAATCGGTACCATGGTATCGATCGCTTTAAGACCGGTCTGGACAGGCTCGTCAACGGATTGACGTGCGATAACACCAGGAGCCACTTTTTCGATCGGCGAGGTCAGGGACGTTCCCAGGTCACCTTTGCCATCGATGGCGTTACCCAGGCCGTCGACGACACGTCCAAGCAGTTCCGGACCAACCGGAACTTCCAGGATACGACCGGTACAACGAACTTTCTGACCTTCGGCCAGATCTTCATAATCGCCCAGTACCACCGCACCTACAGAATCGCGCTCAAGGTTGAGCGCCATACCAAAGATGCCATTGGCAAATTCAATCATCTCGCCGTACATAACGTTGGCAAGACCGTGAACCAGTACGATGCCGTCTGATACAGACAGAATAGTACCTTCGTTTCGTGATTCGGAAGAGATGTCGAGCTTTTCGATTCTCTTCTTGATGATGTCACTGATCTCGGATGGATTCAGTTGCTGCATGCCTTTATCCTCAAGCCTTATGCTGAAATCAGGAGCCCAGAGCCTTGGCCATTTTAGCCAACTTGCCGCGAACAGAAGCGTCAATAACCATGTCGCCCGTACGAACAATCACACCGCCAATTAAAGATTTGTCCAGCGATGTTTCGAGTGTCACTTGGCGCTCGAGTCTGGTCGACAGTGCCTGGGCCAACTTCTGCTGCTGTTCGTCAGTCAGCTCAAACGGCGCGCTCACCTGAACATTAACGGTGCGCTCCAGATCAGCTCGGTACGTGTTGAAAAGCGTCGCAATCTCGGGAAGCAGAGCCAGCCTGTGGTTCTCGGCCAGAATTGCGAAGAAGTTACGCATCTCATCCGAAGTCGACTGCTCTGAACAGTCCAGAATCAAATCCGCTTTCGCCAATTCCGCCATTCCCGGATTTGTAAGAAGCTGTCTTATCTCTTTGTGTGCCGCGATCTGTCCAGTACCTAGCAGCAAATCAGACCACTCAGCCAACTGCTTTTGTGACTGTGCGTTCTGAAATGCCGCCTTGGCGTACGGACGGGCCAGCGTTGTCAGTTCTGCCATGATGAACCTCGTTTAGAGTTCGGCTGCCAGCTTGTCCAGCATTGCACTGTGCTTGTCAGCATCGACAGAAGATTCCAGAATCTTCTCCGCGCCGGCAATAGCAAGGGCTGCAATCTCTGCACGCAGCGCATCTCTGGCCTGAATTCGCTGGTACTCGATCTCGGCTTTGGCTTGATCCACCAGCTTTTGACCCTCAATTCGGGCATCGTCTTTGGATGCATCCACAATTTGGTTGGCACGCTTGTTGGCTTGTTCGATCAACGCAGCGGCTTCCTGCTTGGCCTTACGGAGTTCCTGAGCAGACTTTTCCTGCGCCAGCTCCAGGTCTCGTGCAGCCCGGTCAGAAGCGGCCAGGCCGTCAGCGATCTTCTTTTGTCGTTCCTGCAGAGCCGCGATAATCGGCGGCCACACATATTTCATGCAGAAGACAACAAAGATAAAGAACGCGATGGCTTGACCAATCATCGTCAAATTAATGTTCACGTCTTCACCTCTCGCCTGTTGTGTAAAGAATCATCAACCCGGGGACATCCCCGAATGGCGACTCGATTAACCGGCGATCTGGCCGACAAACGGGTTGGCGAAAGTGAAGAACAATGCGATACCAACACCGATCATGGCGACGGCGTCGAGCAGACCAGCCACGATGAACATTTTTACCTGCAGCATTGGGGTCATTTCCGGCTGACGCGCAGCGCCTTCAAGGAACTTGCCACCCAAAATACCGAAACCAATCGCGGTGCCCAGAGCACCCAGACCAATCAGCAATGCAACGGCGATCGCGGTCATTCCAACTACAGTTTCCATGATAACTCCCAGTTTCAGTTAGGTTTTAAAATTGTGGGTTTTCGTGTAATGCTTTGCTTAATGGTTATCTTCGTGCGCCATACTCAGGTACACGATGGTCAGCATCATGAAGATGAATGCCTGCAGCGTGATAATCAGAATGTGGAAAATTGCCCAAGGCACCGACAGCGCCCACTGAGCCCAAAACGGCAACAGGGCAATCAGGATGAACAACAGCTCGCCTGCGTAGAGGTTACCGAACAGACGCAGCGCCAGTGAAATAGGCTTGGCCAGCAGGCTCACACCTTCCAGCAGGAAGTTCACCGGAACCAAAAGAATTTTCAGGATCAGGTTATCTGAGGAGAACGGGTGCATGGTCAATTCGCCCAGGAAGCCACCCACGCCTTTCACTTTCACACTGTAATAAATGATCAGGGCGAACACCGACAAGGACATACCCAAGGTCACGTTCACGTCTGTGGTCGGTACCACTTTCATGTACTCAAGCCCGGCAATGTGGAACAGCTGCGGCAGAAAATCGACCGGCACCAGGTCCATCAGATTCATCAGGAAAACCCAGCAGAAAATCGTTAGCGCCAGCGGTGCGATAACTTTGTTGCGGCCGTGGAACGTTTCCCTGACGCTCTGGTCGACAAACTCCACCATGACTTCGACAAAGTTCTGCAGTCCACCCGGGTTATCGGACGTGGCACGCTTGGCCGCCATACGGAAAAAGAACAGGAACAGGGCGCCCACAAAAATGGACCAGCCCAAAGAGTCCAGATGCACGGCCCAAAACCCCATGTCCGAAGCTTCTTCGGCACTGCGGGCAATGGTCCAGGTGCTTTCGTTAAGAACCGTACCGTCCGTTCTCTGATAATCCGCTGGAAGTTCTCCATAGGTCAGATTCTGAAGGTGGTGTCGAATATATTCTGAGGCTGTGCCTGCCATATCGTTCTCTCAGATCCTTTAGCGTCGCTGCGGTCTACCACTTGCCAGAAGCGGCGTCAGCCAGTTGATGACCAGCATGATCGCAAATGTTAAAAACAATGCCGCTACATCGAGCGGCTGAATCCAGATAAACACCGTGGTGAACAACACGGCAG
>JBDNIR010000483.1:0-4428 GCA_041688195.1 Marinobacter sp. | reverse complement strand
CTCGGGGCTGAACTCCATACGGGAGACCCGTCGCACACAAGGCACCCCGTGGACATTCTCATAGTCATTCTCGTTAATCACCAGCAAGCGGCCGGGATAGCCGCCGCCCATGATGTTCCGCAACACCATGCCACCCAAATTATCAGCGCGTTCGGAGGCCCCGATTATGACAATCGATGCCGGATTGAAAAGACTTTCGAGATAGCGGGTACCCAAATCAGGCCTCCTTGCGAAAAGCGATGGCTGGCGTTTGTGCTCAGGCCTCGGGTGCTTGACCTCATCTTAGGCGCTTGGGGGGCCATGTAAAATGTCAATCGAAGGATATCGGCAGACTTCGACCAAAGAAACGCAGCAGTATGCCGTTATCCCTGATAAAATTTTAATCAAATAACAGCAGACCGGCCTTATCGAGCCGGCTCGGAATCGGATGTTTTATGACCACCGCATTTTTTTCACACGATGACTGCCAGAAACACACCATGGGGGCCGAGCACCCAGAATCGCCGCAAAGGCTGGCCGCAATTATCAGCTATCTCGCCGATACCGAGCTGGAGCAGACGCTGGACTGGGTCAAACCAGAAGA
The DNA here is from genome assembly GCA_041688195.1 of Marinobacter sp. Classification (GTDB taxonomy): domain Bacteria; phylum Pseudomonadota; class Gammaproteobacteria; order Pseudomonadales; family Oleiphilaceae; genus Marinobacter. The sequence goes on along the minus strand of JBDNIR010000483.1, from coordinate 3,845 downwards.
AATCACCCGGGACCAGTTATTGGTAATTCATCCGGAGCGCTATTTGCACCAGCTTGATCTGATGCAGCCCACCCGCGGCCGGGTGTTTACCGACCCGGACACCGCGATGATGCCCGACACCCTGAGAGCCGCAAGGCTGGCAGCCGGAGCCAACGTTCAAGCAGTGGACATGGTGATGAGTGGCCAGATTACTAACGCGTTCATCTGCGCCCGCCCCCCGGGCCACCACGCCGAACGTACCAAGTCGATGGGTTTTTGCTTCTATAATAACGTCGCACTGGCAGCGGCGCGGGCACTGAATTTTCATCGCCTGGAACGAGTCGCCATTATTGATTTCGATGTACACCAGGGCAACGGTACTGTGGACGCCGTACAGGGAGATGATCGGATTTTGATGTGTTCCAGTTTCCAGCACCCGTTCTATCCGCATTCCCACGTTCACCGGCAGGCCGAAAACATCATCAATACCCCAATTACGGCAGGTACGTCCGCGAAAGATTATCGCAAGATTGTGGAAACTCAATGGTTACACAGGCTGCAGGACTTCAAGCCCCAACTGGTGCTGGTCTCGGCGGGGTTTGACGCCCACCGGCTCGACCCGCTTGCAGAGCTCAACCTTGAAGCCGAGGATTATCGCTGGCTGACAGACATGCTCACCAGTGTGGCCCGAGATTCCGCCAATGACCGCCTGATCTCAACCCTGGAAGGTGGCTATCACCTGAAAGCCCTGGCCCAGAGCGTTGCCGCCCACCTGGAGGGCCTATCATCCGTTCAGTAAGCTCGGACTAACCGTTGGCATCGTCTGCATAGGCGCTGTTGGCACGTTGCAATGCCGGCCGCTCACCCTGACGTTGCAGGCGAATGGTGGTTCGGCGGTTATCAGCTGGCCGCCGTGAAACAGGAAACTGATCACCGTGGGCGCGAACCATCAACCGGTCCTCCGGTATGCCCTGCGCTTTCAGATAATCCGCGACGATATTGGCACGCTGTTCGGACAAGGCACGGTTATTGATGCGGCTGCCAATGCTGTCGGAATGGCCGTCGACAAAAATCCGCTCCACCGTTGAGTCGGCCTGAACATAAAGCACAATCGAATCCAGCAACTCGTAATCGACGTTCGACAACTGCGTACTTCCAGAGTTGAACGGAATCCGCGAGCGTTTTATCTGATCATAGTTAACCGGCAGCAGACTGGCGACACAGCCCCGGTAACCCTCGAACGAGCGCGCAAAATTGATGTTGGAGAGACTGATGCGAATGTGCTCGTCACCGTACCAGGCTTGTCGACTCAGGGTCGGCGCCATTCCCTCGAGCAATCCGCTAATCATTAGCATCGAGTGCCTGGCATCCAGCGTGACCGGCCGGTGGCTCTCGTCCACATGGATATAACCGATGGAGCGCGGGTTGGATCCCGGACGCCAAGCTGGTGCCTCGACGACCAGCTGGCCCCGCCCAGGGCGCATCAACTGGCTACTGGACTCCAGATAAAAAGACAGCTCTTCGCCCGCCCGATGGCGGAACACCGCTTTACCGTAACTGGGAACGTCGTGGCTCAACGTGCAGTCGAAAACCGACTCGGACAGGTACCATTGACTGTTTTCGATGCCGGCACCATAACGAGCGCCCGACGTTGGCGCTGCCACCAACACCAGCGCAAATATCGTCAGTAGTCTGCGCAAAAATAGTTGGATCATGGCTTGTCGTCCGTCTGCTTGTAAAACCCACTCGTGCCAAAATAACGTGCGTGCCCTGACAGCAAACGCTCAAAACGCGCTGGCCAACATATCCACGTAAATCGTTTAACGGCAGCCAGGCTGTATTCTTTAGCCCTCGGCGATCACCACTGAAATACTGCTTCTGGTATACTCCTTGCCTCTCGATATTCTGACCACAATAACCAGGAAACTGCTGCCGCATGACCGAGCGCCTGACCCTTACCCTACCCGACGACTGGCATCTCCACCTACGCGACGGTGACGTACTGGCAGACGTTGTACCGGCCACAGCTCGCTGCTTTGGCCGGGCCATTGTGATGCCTAACCTGACGCCACCGATTACCACCGCCGCAACGGCGTTGGCCTACCGTGATCGCATACTGGCGGCCCGCGGCGACTATCAGGGCTTTACACCCCTGATGACGCTGTATCTCACAGAACAGACCACCCCACAGCACATCCGTGAAGCCCGCCAGGCTGGCATATTGGCCGCCAAACTCTATCCTGCGGGCGCGACAACCAACTCCGCCTCCGGTGTCAAAGATATCCGCAATGTTGATGAAGCTCTGGCCACCATGGCCGAGTGCGGCATGTTACTGTTGGTTCACGGTGAAGTGACGGATACGGACATTGATATTTTTGACCGCGAAAAAGTCTTTCTTGACCGAGTGCTGACGCCAATCATTGAACAGTTTCCCGGCCTGAAAGTCGTGCTCGAACACATTACCACTGCGGATTCTGCCGATTTTGTACGCCAGCACACCGCTGGCAACCTGGCCGCCACCATTACGCCCCAGCACCTGATGTACAATCGCAACCACATGTTAGTGGGTGGCATTCGCCCACACCTGTATTGCTTGCCGATTCTCAAGCGCCAGCGCCATCAGCAGGGACTTCAGGATGCAATAGTGAGCGGGGATACCCGGTTCTTCCTCGGGACGGACTCCGCACCCCACAGCCGCGGCCGCAAAGAAACAGCCTGTGGCTGCGCAGGCTGCTACTCTGCCTTCGGCGCCATTGAGCTTTATGCCGAAAGCTTTGAGGATTTGGGCGTGCTGGATAAACTGGAAGCCTTCGCCAGCTTTAACGGCGCGGATTTCTACGGCCTGCCCCGTAACCAGCAAACCATTACATTGGTTAAAAAGCCTTGGTCCGTACCTGACGAATTGCCCCTGGGCACTGAAACCATCGTGCCACTGAGAGCCGGCGAGACAATTCGCTGGCGCCTCCTGGCCGCCCAGACCAGCCCAACCCAGCCCAACAACACCCAAGGAGTTTGAGTGACTGACGAAACAACCCAGCCGTCCCCTATGGCGGCTCGATTCCGCGGCTTCCTCCCAGTGGTGGTAGACGTGGAGACAGGTGGATTCAACTGTCGTACCGACGCGTTGCTGGAAGTAGCCGCCGTTATTCTGGAGCTTGATGAAGATGGCTGGCTGCGCCGCCAGCAAACCATCGTTCAGAACATTGACCCGTTTGAGGGCGCCAACCTTGAACAGTCGGCACTGGATTTTACCGGCATCGACCCCTGGGATATTGAACGCGAAGCGGTGCCAGAGCGAGAAGGCTTGAGCGAAATTTTCAGCCCTATCCGCAAGGCGGTGAAAGCCCAGGGTTGCAAACGTGCGGTGCTGGTCGGCCATAATGCCACCTTCGACCACAATTTCCTGTTTGCAGCGGCGGATCGGGCAGACATTCGGCGCAATCCGTTCCATCCGTTTTCCACTTTTGATACCGCTACATTGGCTGGTCTCGCTTACGGCCATACGGTTCTGGCTCAGGCCTGCAAGCTTGCCGGTATCCCGTTCAGTAACAAGGAAGCGCACTCTGCAGCCTACGATGCGGAGAAGACCGCTGATTTATTCTGTGGAATTGTCAATCGCTGGAAGGAACTCGGTGGCTTCCCGCCCCCTGCTGTTGTTGATAGCGAAGAGTAAACAGACCAAAACAAATTCCACTCAAAGCAGGGTTTTTCGTAATGCCAGAGCGTCTGAAAGACCCCGTTACCAGTAAATACCCCGCAAAATGGAGGCAAAGGCCACCTGTTCGGTGGAAACCCGGGGCTTCTCGCCCTTGCGCACGCCACCGACGGACGGTGTATCCGGGAACATCCGATACCCGGTATTCATT
>JBDNIR010000482.1:0-2242 GCA_041688195.1 Marinobacter sp. | reverse complement strand
CTTACAACAAGGGTCAGAGTCAGAACGACAAAACTTTGAAGACCTGTGGCGACAGAGCTCAGCACTCCCGGCGTGACAGTAGACCCGATGTTGAGTCCGAGCGTGAGGAAACAAATGTCGCGCAATGGCACAGGAATCGACAGACGCCACCCTGCGAGAATAGCCACAGTCACTGCAGGGCCGGTCAGGAAAGGAGCCGGGAAGCCAATCCAGAAAAAGATCGCCGCGCCCAAGCCACCGGTTGCCAGTGCCGCTCCAGTCTCACAAAACCGAATTTTGAGATCGTTAATCCCCCTCATAGGTCCAGCGATAGCCTGGCGGGGTGGGCCCTTTGTTGCGCCCGCCTTGCTCCATCTGTTCCCAGGCATGGGCAAGTATGCCCACCGAACGCGACAGGCAGAACAGACCGCGCGCCAGCGGCGGCGGGCAACCAAGCTCGGCAAAAATCACTGCGGTCGCTCCGTCAATATTCATCGGCACCGGCTTGCCGCGCTCTGCAGCCAATTGCGCCTCGATCACATGGCCAATACGACCGAAAGCACCGCTCACGGCACCGGCCTGAGCTGCTTCTTCTACCAGGCCCAACAAACGTGGGGATCGAGGGTCTACAGGTTTGTGGAAGCGATGCCCGAAGCCGGGGATAAAGCGGCCATGTTCCTCCCGCCAGGTGTCCAATACTGCCGACAACCGATCATCACCCGCTTCGGCGACCCGGTTGTAAAGCTCTACGGCTTGCTCTCCGGCCCCACCATGCACGTCGCCGAGCACGTTCACGCCGTTGGCGATTGCGTTGTTCAGCCCCACGCCACAGGTCACGGCCATCCGCGCCGACGCGATAGAAGGCGCTTGCGGGCCGTGATCGACCGCCGCAACGAGCGCGGCCTCCAGCAGGTGGGCGCGAGGGCCATCGATCTCGCGGCCCATAACCATTAGCCAGATCATCTGCGGGAAAGAACGGTTGCCAATAAGGTCTTGCACCGGATGACCGCGCAGATGGATGCGCCCTGGCTCCATGTCGATAATAGATGTGCGCCACCAATCAGCTACGTCGTTCATATCACGCCCTCCTGCTGCAGTTTCATCAGCTCGCCCTCGGTGACGCCGATTTCGCGCCAGACGGTACTATTGTCAATGCCGAGCGCAGGTGGCGGTGTATTCACCGCAGGCGCCATGCCGTTTATTTTCACGCCTGTTCGTAACACTTCAATGCTGCGGTCAAGACCTGCTATGTCGTCAAATCGCGCTATTATTCCGCGATTGGCCACCTGAGGGTGGCTCAGTACTTCCGGCACAGTCATCACCGGGCCGGAGGGAACGCCGACCTTGTTAAGCTCATCTGCCCAGTCGCGCGCGGGCCGTCTGGTCAGCACTGTCTCCAACTCTGCCTTCAGGCGCAGACGGTTCGTTTTACGCTTCTCTCGGGTCACGTAATCCACATGCTCCAGAAGATCCTCGCGGCCCAGATGCCGGGCTAGCGCCTGCCACTGTTCATCCTTGTTGGCGGCGATGTTCAGTAGGCCATCAGCAGCCTGAAACGCACCAGAGGGCGCAGAAGTCGCATTTTCATTGCCGTGAGGCCGAGGCTCCACCCCACCTACTAACCAGTTCGATACGGCCCAACCCATAGTGGCAAGCGTTGCCTCCAGCATCGAGACATCAATGAAGGCACCGCGCTCAGTCTTATTCAATTCCGCGCAGATCGCCATCGCTGCTGTCAGTCCGCCGACCGTGTCCGACAGTGGGTATCCAACGCGCATCGGCGCACTGTCCGCGTCACCGGTAATAGACATCACACCAGAAACACCCTGAACAATTTGGTCATAGGCGGGACGGTCACGCCACGGCCCGTCCTGGCCAAAGCCCGAGATCGCGCAGTAAATCAACCGTGGGTTTTCAGCCTTGAGGGTTTTGTAACCCACGCCCAATCGGTCCATCACGCCGGGTCGAAAACTTTCCACCAGCACATCTGCGTTGTGCACCAGGCGTTTGAGCAGGTCAAGCCCACGCGGATCCTTCAGGTTAAGTGTCACCGATTTCTTGCCGGCGTTTTGGGCTAAAAAGCTTATCCCCATCCCGAGTTCGCTGAGCTTCGGGTCGGCCCCCAGGCTGCGGGCCAGATCGCCTCGCTCGCAGGCCTCTACCTTGATGACTTCTGCCCCCAAATGGACAAGCTGATGGCAGGCAAAAGGACCAGCGAGTACGTTGGTCAGGTCAAGCACCCGGATGCCGCGCAGAGGATCAG